>DASTET010000958.1:0-3556 GCA_035709445.1 Blastocatellia bacterium
CGGGCCGAAGCAACGCTTTGATCGAACCGCTCCAGGACCTCTTTCACCGAACCGGCAGGCTCTACCCGCAAGGGCGGCTCGCCTGGCGGGGCCATATCCAGCGATTCCCTGTTGATGGCGTGGACTGCCCAGGTAGGTAAATTGGCGATGTGCGTGGCGAGACCTCGCATCGAAGTCGACTTCTCGTGGGGCTTCCAATCGAGCCGCTCTTCCGGGACCCGCTCCAGCGTCTTTCGAGTATTGGCCATCTCGTGATCGAACTCAGGCAATAATGATTTACTCAGTCCCATGATCTCCTCCAGAATGAATGTCTTTTTACTTGCGCGGGCCGTACGGTTTAGAAGGATAGCCGAACCGGTATCGACTGTCCATCACGCTACTGCGCGATCTCCCTGTAGCGAAAACAGTCTTTGCTGTGATCGTTGACCATCCCGACTGCCTGCATGAATGCATAGCAGATCGTCGTGCCCACGAACTTGAAACCGCGCTGCTTCAAGTCTCTGCTCATCGCATCCGACTCCACGGTGCGCGAAGGCGGCCCGGCTGCTTTCCACCAGTTCTTTATCGGCTTTCCATCTACAAAACGCCAGATGTAGGCATCGAAGCTGCCGAACTCTGCCTGTACGCGAAGATATGCTGCGGCGTTCGTTATGGCAGCGTTGATCTTCAACCGGTTGCGTATGATGCCGGGATCGTTCAGGAGCTGATCGATTTTGCGTTGATCGTACCCGGCAATCAGTCTCGGGTCGAAGTTATCGAACGCTTTTCGATAGCCCTCTCTCTTTTTGAGAATAGTCTCCCAGCTCAACCCCGCTTGCGCCCCTTCAAGGATAAGAAACTCGAACAGCGAGCGATCATCGTGGAGAGGCACGCCCCATTCAGTGTCGTGGTAGCGTATCGACAGCTCTGTCTTCGCCCAGTCGCATCTTTTCATTGCTCCGTCACCCGGCCCTTAACCGAACACCTCGACCAGCAAGCCAATCACCATAAAGGCAGCCCCCAGCCAGAGGATTATCGCGGTCAGCTTCTTATTCCGCCTGCCATGCCTCACCTGCCAGATTCCGCCCGCGAGGCTTGTCAGGCCGAAGACCCAGACGATTCCCAGTATGCCGAATATCATTACCGCCTCCATCCTGGTGCCGGAAAAACTTGTCGTCGAGCCGGGCTTGCCTGTTTGAGCCATGATGTACGCGATCAGGATTATGAGGCCGGTCATAAAGATCACCAGAAAGGCCCCGGTCACCGCAAGCACCCATCCGAGTCGGCGTACCTGCCTGGCTGATCTCAACGTATGTCCGCAGCGGGGGCAATGAGAAAGGTTATCGCCAGTCTCGTAGTCGCACTTATAGCATATCTTCATCCCTTCAACTGTTCGCACAGGGTAATTCCTCAGGCTCAGAGAAAGATGCCATAGCAATTCGACATAGACAAGGGCCGCCTCTGAAACTTTTGTTGGATTAACCGACATCCAGCCGGTATTCTTAGCTTGGAGTGGACCTGCGATACTGGTTCTTCAAAAGGGGCTCTATGTCTGAATCAACTCTTATGATCGGCGCGGTGTCAGGCTTTGCGGCGACCGCTCCCATGACGATATTCATGGAGCTTATGCACAAGAGACTCCCGACCGATGAGCAATACCCTCTGCCGCCAAGCGAGATCGAATCCGACGTAACCGAGAAGGCCGGAGTCAGCGAGCAGTTGGACCGGCATGAACACACTGCGTTAACGATGGCCTCTCATTTTGCATACGGCACGGCGGCAGGAGCGGTCTATGCTCCTCTGGCCAGGGGGCTTCACCCTAACCCGCTCGTCGGCGGGATAGCTTTCGGCCTGGCGGTCTGGGGCGCAAGCTACATGGGATTGCTGCCCGCGCTCGGGATATTAAAGCCTGCTTCCGAGCATCCTCCACGACGCACCGCCCTGATGATCGCCGCGCATGTCATATGGGGCTCGGCGCTCGGAGTACTGGTCGCCAGGCTTGGCGGCGATGACGGGCAACGTGGCATTTGACAGGGAATATGAACCGTAGAGGACGCAGAGGACCGCAGAGGAATCAATCAATCCTCTGCGGTCCTCTGCGGTTATTCCGATCATCATATCGGCGCAGGCTTATGGCCGCGCTTGGCAGTCGGCAGAGTTTATCGCGCAGGGCAAAAGTCATTATATCTTTATCGCTATTCCTGCTCTCTTTTTCGATAAAGTCTCTCCACGCCGTCGACTTATCGCCGGTGATGTATAGCGCGGCACGTCCGGGCGCAGTCATGACGAGCGAGTACGACCGGGAAGCCGCCGCAATTAACGAAGGGCGCAACGTCCTCGTCCCCGGCGACTGGGACCCTGCCGATACATCTCTTCTCGTCCACGCCCCCGGATACCCGCTCTATCTGAGCGCGATCTATTCGCTGTTCGGCAGAAGCTACTTCACGGTTCAACTCGTTCAAAATCTCATAAACTCGATATCGCCGGTCCTGATATTCTTCATCGCAGGCTTACTTATAACCTGGCCAGTGGGCATAGTTTCAGGCTTGCTCGCCGCCGTCTCGCATCATTTAGGCTACTATTCAAATCTCATATTGCCCGACTCGCTCTCGGCGCTTCCTATATTGCTGGCTATCCTTACTCTGATTAAGACGCGCCGGGCCTCGGGATGGTGGGTCTATGCGATTACAGGCCTATTGATCGGGGCGGCGGTCTGGATGCGACCGAACGCATTGTTGATGGGGCCGCTGTTTGCTCTCCTCCTCCCACTAGCTTCCGTCATGCGACGTCAGGTAGCGAAGCGGGCATGGATCGTTGCCGTCGCGCCATTCCTTATCATAGCCCCGATCACAATTCGGAATTATCTGGTTTACGGCGAATTCATACCGGTGAGCACAAACATGGGTATAGTCTTATGGGAAGGGATCGCCGATGCGGGCGGCGAGCGGTTTGGCGCAGTCTCCAATGACGAGGAAGTGGCCGCGCAGGAGGCGGTCTGGTATAACGACCCTCGCTACGCGAATTCGTGGAGCGCGCCTGACGGCATAAAGCGCGACCGCGACAGGATCAAGAGGAGCCTGCGGGTAATCGCAGAGAACCCGGTCTGGTTCGCGGGCGCCATGATGTGGCGCATGAAAGAGATGGTTAAGTATTCGGCTCACGCTCCGCTCGTATTCAGGAGCAGCGATACGGGCATGATAGAGGCGGCGGAGGCGGTCAGGCAGGAGGAGGAGGCGAGGCGAGAGAAGAAGAAAAAGAAGCGCGCGGCTGCGCCCGATCAAACCGAGGAAGCGGAGATTGTGCCAGGGCCTGAAGAAGCGCCCGACTTCGCGCGCCGCTTCAGCCTGGCCTATGGAGAGAGCATATACCGGGCGCGACCCGTCGCCAGGTCTCTTCAGCGCCTCGCGAAAGAGACCGTCCTGTTTTTTATCCTTCTCGGAGCGCCTATCATCTTCTTTTTGAGTCCGCGCCGGGGCCTGCTCATTTTTATTACGCCGCTCTACTACCTTCTTATTCAGTCTGTAATGCACACCGAGTTTCGTTATACTCTGCCGATGCACTACTTTCTTTTCATATT
>DASTET010000959.1:0-4248 GCA_035709445.1 Blastocatellia bacterium
GCGAGACTTCAACAAGAAGCTGTTTGAAGGAGTCGGGCGCCTTCTTTGGAAAAAGCCTGAGCACGACATTTCCGGCAGAGACGGGCCGCTCGTTTGTCACTGTCTCGATCCGTGTGAAGTCGCGCCGAATGTTTCCACGGCCAAGCAGGAAGAGGAAAGGGACCTGGGGATCTGCGGACTCGCGCACTGCCGCGCGCGAAGCGTGCTTTTCGCCTGAGACATAAAAATAGATGTTCTTGCCGTCGGAGACAAAGAGCTTCTTTTCGGGCGAGATGTAATCCCATCGGGCCTTGCCCGGCCGCTTGAGGATGAGGTGGCCGCTTTCGCGAGCCGTCCTGCCGTCGGGCCCCCTGTATATCTGGACGAAGCTGGCCGATAGACCGCTCATCCGCGAGTACTTCCTTTGCAACCCGTCGATGAGCGACGAGAGATCGGTCTGAGCGTGTGCCGGGGCGCAAAGGAGAAGAATAGTGAGAGAGAAGGTCAGATTTGCTGAAAAGATTCTATAAAGGAAGCGCACCATTAAATACCCTGTTCGGTCCTTGAGAATACATCTTCGAGCGATCTGCGCCTGGAATTTACGGAGACGAGCTTTCCGCCCGCCTCGCGGATCAGGCGGAGCGCGTCATCGATACGGCTCTCATCTTCGATGATGAAATGGACCCCGTTCGGGGTTGCAGTCACTTCGCGAATCTGAGGAAGTGCGCGCGAGATCGAATCGATAGACTCGCCCGCTACGCCTGCGGCAACCACTTCGAGCGCGGTCGTCTCCTCTCCGGTCATTTCGACGATGGTGCCCGATCGAAGGAGCCTGCCCCGGCTGAGAATCGCGGCGCGATCGCACAGCGCCTCCACATCAGAAAGTATATGCGATGAGAAGAAGATTGTCTTGCCCTGCTCTCTGAGCGTGAGCAGCAGGTCGCGAATCTCGCGGCGGCCCACGGGGTCAAGTCCCGACATAGGCTCATCCAAAAAGAGTATCTCCGGGTCGTTTATAAGCGCCTGCGCTATACCTATCCGCTGAAGCATGCCTTTTGAGTACTTGCGGAGCTGGCGGTCTGCGCGCTCGTCGTCGAGCCCGACGGTTGCGAGCAGGTTCGGGGCTCGGTCGGCAATCTGGCTCCTGCTAAGGCCGAAGAGGGCGCCTGTATAACCGAGAAGCTCGCGGCCCGAAAGGTAGTCGTAAAAGTAGGGGTTTTCGGGGAGGTATCCTACGCGCGAGCGGGTTGTCGCGTCCTCGAACGGGAGGCCGAGTATTCGGGCAGAGCCTCGGGTAGGATATATGAGCCGCATAAGCAGCTTTAGCGTCGTAGTCTTACCGGCGCCGTTTGGGCCTAAAAACCCGAATATCTCGCCCCTGTAGACTTTCAGCGAGAGGTGATCGAGCGCGTGGACGGTCTTCTTTTTGAGGAAGCCTACTTCATAATCTTTTGTAAGCCCATCTATCTGGATGACTATCTCGCCGGTCGGTTCTGCGGATGTGTTCATTTCGCCCTTCTATCGAGACATTTGCCTGCTGCGCGGAGAAATGTGGCGCGCATCTCGGGGTCGGGAATGCGGGCGGCGGTCTCGCGCAGAGTGCTGGCCTGCTGATCGGGGGCAGTAAATGTGACCTGTTGAGGTGGGGGGAGCGAGTCTTCGACTATCTCCTGGTTTATGACAAAGTCAATGCCGGTGACAGCGGGTGAGCCGAGCAGGGAATTGAGCCTGAAGACGAGCTGTCCGCTGATCCTTTTAAGCTGGGCACGCCAGGTAGAATCGGTGACGGCGATTATGAGGGTCTTTCTTTCGAGCCTGACGGGGGCTGTCACCTTGCGAAGCTGGCTCCCGGCGGCAGCGGCCCACGCGGCAAAGACGGCCTTCTCGCGGGCCTCATCGGAATCGCCCGCGTGGCGCAGCATCTGCGGCAGGAGTAACAACAGACTGGTCATAGCCAGGGTCCGGATTCAGGATATCAATGTTTTACCTTCGGCCAGTAGGTCTCAAAATCGAAGTCCGGGCTATTGGGCACGGTATGACAGACAGTGCAGCCGACCGGCGTTTCGATAAAGCCGTAGCCTTTAGCCGGGTTTTGCGCGTGCTGGCGGCCCGGCCCGTGACATGACTCGCACTGAACGTTTGCGAGCTCGGGCGTCGTAACGAGCGACTGGAACCCGCCATTCTGAAAACCGACGGTGTGGCAGCCCACGCATTCGGTGTCGAACTGCTGTCGCTTATTCTCAAGTGTCGCCATGGCGTGGGCGTGGCTGGTGCGCTCCCAAATCTTGAAGGCATCCTGATGACAGGCCGCGCAGGTCTCAACGCCGACAAAAGCTGAATTCGACGATGAAAGCAGCGCGGCGGGTTTGACCAGCGAGCTTGATTCGCTGGCCTTCTTGTTCTGTTCGGTCGTGAATTCGTCATGGGCCGAGGTGACAACTGCTGCTGCTGCCGGGTCGTCGGGGATGAGCGAATCGAGACCGATATAACGGGTAATCTGGTTTTCGACCGTCAGGTCATTTTTAAGGTAGAGGCGAAGCTCGCCGAGGTATTTAGTCTCGTTGTAGGCATAAGTGAT
This sequence comes from Blastocatellia bacterium, assembly GCA_035709445.1. Taxonomy (GTDB): domain Bacteria; phylum Acidobacteriota; class Blastocatellia; order UBA7656; family UBA7656; genus DASTET01. Next base: position 2,558 of record DASTET010000959.1, read on the forward strand.
CGTTGCGCGATTAAAATGCTGGGCTGGCTCCTGGCTGTTCTGCTTTCGCGCCCCGATAACGGTATCTATCTCGGCGTTCTCAGTGGCAAGCCGTTGAGCCATATCAGGAGGCATGTAAGCGAGGGCGATGATAAAATCGGCCTTCTGCTTGAGCTCCGGCAGCACACGCTTTGCGGCCTCGAATGGATCGCCGATGACAAAGCCCGCGACGACGCTCTCTTTTTGGTTTGGTCCGACGGGCTTGAGGTCCGTGAAGCCGACTATGCCTATTCTCAGTTTTTGACCTGGGCTGTTGCGTTTGAGATTGATCTCTCGAATATAGTAGGGCGCGGGCGCGTGGCGAGAGTCGTCCGAGGGCTGAATATTGGCCGAAACGAGACGGTTGATAAAGGGGTACTCTTCGACGCGGTCCTCGTATCCCTCCTTTTTAAGAAGCTCTGCCAGGTAGGGGAGATCAATATAACTTATGTTGGCGGCATCGTGGCGGAAGTCACCGTAGCTCTTGACTACCCACTTATTTTTTGTCATAACCTCTGAGGGTAATTGGCCTCCGCCAAAGCGTTCGTCGGTGAAAAGATTACCCGCATCGACAAAGAGCGTCGGGACTTCCAGATTCGACCTGTGTTTGAATGCTTTTATATAGCTGACACGCCGTGCCAGTCCACCCATAGGGTGGCTCGGTCAGCCACAGGTTTCGAGACTGCCGTGAATATCCCCGCCGTAAAAGACGGCGAAGGCATAACCATCGTCCTGGGCCAAGCGCTCTTTGAGCGCCGGGTTGTTTAAATCGAGATTGAAGCTGTCATTTGCATCATCATCTATGGTGCCGTTTCGCGTACAGCCATGACTTGCGACAGCCAGGGTTGCCACGAAAGCGGCGAGGACCATTAAAGAGATTTTTCGACGCAAAGGAAACCTCCGGATAATAGAATTTTTCCCGAAATCAGAAGCCATAATAACAAATACTGAAATCAACTCCAAAGACCGTACCTGATCAACATGCCGGAGAGAGAAACGAGAATCATCTTAGCCTCAGCGTCGCCCCGCCGCGCCGATATGCTCGAGACCCTCGGGGTCGAGTTTGAGACGGTGCCCAGCAGTGTCAACGAACGGCCTCATGCGAATGAAGCGCCCGCCGATTATATCATACGGCTTGCCAGGGCTAAAGTGATTGATATTGCGCGCAAACGCGATTCGGGGCTGGTTATCGGGGCAGACACGATAGTCGTCGTAGATGGCAGGCTGCTCGGCAAGCCCGAAGACAGGGCCGACGCCGAGCGCATGCTCAGACAGCTATCGGGCCGGTGGCACGCCGTAATGACAGGGGTTGCGCTTTACGAGGCGGGGACGAAGCGCGAAGTCGTCGACTATGACAAGACGCTCGTGCGTTTTGCGCAGATATCGGACAAGGAGATAGACTGGTACCTCGATTCGAGCGAGCCGATGGACAAGGCGGGCGCCTATGCGATACAGGGCAAAGGCTCAATCTTTGTCGAAGAGATTGCGGGAAATTATCACAACGTAGTGGGGCTGCCGATCCCGCTCGTCTACAGACTGGCGAAACGATTGGGATATTCATTCGTGTAAGGGGTTGTCGGGCATATTTCATATATAAAAGGCACCTGTATTCCGGGTCTTTTTAACCGAGACCGCGAGAGCGCATAACCCCCAGGTGGAACCCTATGAACTCT
>DASTET010000960.1:0-4888 GCA_035709445.1 Blastocatellia bacterium
ACCGGTGGAATTCTGTCCGAAGTGTGGGGCTCGCGCCGAAGGCGGAAAATATTGCAGGTGGTGCGGAGCTAATCTCGCGCTGGTTTCGCAGGCTCTCGCACAGTCGAAAACGGCCCGGATCAGCGCCGGAGCAGTTCAGACCACGCTCGGCTTATTCCACACGGCGAAGATTTCAAACGAGCGAAGAGATATAGGCGGGCAGACGGCCATGGCCGTTTTCGGCGAAGTCAAAATCGACCTGACCGCCGGGCCGCTGCCTCCGGGCGAGTCGAAGATCAGCATTTATTCCGTCTTCGGCAGCGCCGAGATAATAGTGCCGAAAGATGTCGGGATACGGATCACCGGCCTCTGCATGATTGGCAGCGTCAAAGTACGTCGCAAAGATGCAGCCAACGGGTTTTTCGATACGGGCGAATATCGCTCGCCCGATTATGAGCAGGCATCGCGGCGACTCCATATCGATGCTGTGACGGTTTTCGGAGAGCTGAAAGTCAAAAAATAATAGCGGGGCAAGTCCCCGTCTCATCAACTGAGGACCAGCATGAAAGACCTTGCAGACCTTGCACTGGATACGGCCCGGCGACGCGGGGCCACTTACGCGGACATCCGCATAATAAACGAGAAGAACGAATTTCTCGGCTGCCGCAATCAAAGTCGCGGCCCCATCTTCAATTTCAACACGCGCGAAAGCTACGGCTTCGGAGTGCGTGTGATAGCCGACGGCGCTTGGGGGTTCGCAAGCTCCCCGCGCGTGAATAAAGAAGAGATTCAGCGCATATCCGCCCTCGCCGTAGAGATCGCAAAGGCGGGCGCGCTCGTCAAGGAGCGGGACGTGCGCCTTGCGCCGGTCAAGGCTTTCAAAGACAGCTACAAGACCCCTATCAAGGTCAATCCCTTCGAAGTCTCGAAGGAGAGAAAACAGCAGATGCTCGTCCGCATCTGCGAGGAGCTGCTAAAGACCTCCGGGGTCTTCGTCGCAAACTCTTCCATGCAGTTCGAAGATTACTACCAGTATTTCGCCTCTACCGAAGGTTCCTACATCGAGCAGGAGATTATCCGAAGCGATATCAACTACACTGCCGGGGCGCGCGGTAAATCCGGGTTCAAGTCGCGCACCTTTGACTGGCCGTTTCAATCCATAGGGTTCGAGCACGTCGAAGACCCTCAGGTGATGGCAGCCGTAGAGCGGGTCGCGGCTGAGGCCGTCGAGCACAGCAACGCCGAGCCGCTTTCGTCTCCGGGCCGCAAGGACCTGATACTTGCGCCCTCGCACATATATCTCACCGTGCACGAATCGATAGCTCACGCGACCGAGCTTGACCGCGTGGTCGGCTACGAAGCCAACTATGCCGGGACCAGCTTCGCCACGCTCGACAAGCTCGGAAAGATGCAATGGGGCTCGAAGCTCTGCAATTTCGTAGCCGACCGAAACATGCCGCGAGGGCTTGCCACGGTCGCCTACGACGACGACGGAGTGCCTGCCCAACAGTGGCACCTCGTCAAGGACGGCCTGTTCGTAGGGTATCAGACGAATCGAGAGACGGCGCACCTGGTGAATGAAAAAGAGAGCCGGGGCTGCTCGCAGGCAGTAGGATGGTACAACTACCCGTTCCTGCGCATGCCGAACGTTCACATGTGGTGGGGGCCGGAGGGCTCTCCCACGCCCGATGAGATGATCGCCGACGTAAAAGACGGGATACTCATCGACGGGCGCGGCAGCTACTCAATCGATCAGCAGCGGCTCAACTTCCAGTTCGGCGGCAACGCATTCTGGGAGATAAAGAACGGCAAGAAGACGAGGATGATTACCGACGTGACCTACTACGCGATGAACACCGACTTCTGGAAAAGCGTCGACGCCGTATCGGGCCGCGAGCACTGGGTCCTGCACGGGACCGGCGGAGACTCGAAGGGCGAGCCCGCGCAGTCGAATTCGATATCGCACGGCTGCCCCTGGGTCCGCGTCCGCCAGATACAGGTCGCAAGAGGAGGTGCCTTATGATGACCCGCGAAGAGTGCGTTAGCTTGTTCAAGCGAGTCCTGGCGATGAAGAGCAAGGCCGATGAAATGAGCGTGTCTATAAACGGCGGCGAATCGGCGGGCTCCCGCTTTACCAACAACACTATGAGTGCGAACCTGTCGCGCTCGGATGACAACCTCAACCTTAGCGTCCGCATAGGCAAGCGCGAGGGGTCGGCTTCGACAAACAAGCTTGACGACAAGTCTTTAAAAGCTGCGGTCGAGGCGGCAGAGTTCGGCGCAAGCATCGCCCCGCCCAACCCCGAACAGATGCCGCTCGTCGGCCCGCAAAAGTATCCCGAGGTCAATTCGTGGCGAGCGCCGCTCGCCGCCTCTACGCCGGCGGACCGAGCGCGGCTGCTCAAGATTTGCGCGGACATATGCAAGACGCACGGCGTCAACGGGTACGGCTATCTCTCTACGACAAACACCTACATCTTCTCGGCCAACACGGCGGGCAACGAGTTCTATCACCGCGACACGCTTGCGTCTTATTCGATGACCGCGCGAACCAAAGACGCGACCGGGTCCGGCTGGGCCAATCAGATAGGCGTGCGCGAGATGAAGGAGTTCGACATGGAACGGATCGCCCGCGTCGCTTGCGAGAAGGCGGTCCGCTCGCAGAACCCGAAGATGGTCGAGCCCGGACGGTGGACGGTCATACTCGAACCCGCTGCGGCCATAACGTTCCTGGGTCACATAGGGGGCGCGCTCAACGGGCGCGCGGCGGATGAAGGCCGCAGCGCGATGTATAACCGCGAAAAGAAAACAACAAGGATAGGCGAGCAGGTGCTCGGCGAAAACGTCACGATAAGGACCGAGCCGCTCAACCCTCGCATACTGGCAAGCCCCTCGCTCGGAGGGCTGCCCGCCCGCAATATAACCTGGATCGAGAAGGGCGTGCTCAAGAACCTCTCCTACGATCGATACTGGGCCGCGCAGAAAAAGGTCGAGCCCACGCCGCCGCCGTTCGCTTTGAGCCTGGAAGGCGGGACGGCATCCTTAGAAGAGATGATCCGCTCGACCGAGCGCGGGTTGCTGGTCACACATTTCTGGTATGTTGTCTTCACCGACCCTCAGACCGTCAGCTATACCGGCATCACGCGCGACGGGCTGTTTTTGATAGAGAAGGGCAAAGTGACGATGCCGTGCGTGAACCTGAGGTTCAACGATTCGGCGATCTCCATATTCAACAATATAACGATGCTTGGCCGGCCTGAGCCTCAAGGCGGCGGTTTCGGCAACCCTCAGGGCATAAACCTGGTGCCGCCGATGAAGGTCGAGAACTTCAACTTCCGCTCGATCTCGCCCTCGGTCTGAAAAACGGGCCGCAGATCGACGCAGAAGGACGCGGATTTACAGAGGATCGGCCCTTATATCCCTCGCGCGCGGAGGATCGTCGCCGCGTCGACGAGCGTCTTGAGCGGGACCTCGCCTGAAAAGCTCTTGTCGAACCGCTTCTCGAAAACGAGCAGCGGCAAGGTGAAGGCCGTGTCGAGATCGAATTTCAATCGCCCGCCATTGCTGAAGGCGGACCAGATCACACCCGGTATCGAGCGCAGATTGACGACGAGCGGCAGGTTTATCCGCGACTCGCCTTTGCCGCCAAGCTTCATCTCGCCATCGTGGAAGCCCTCTATGGCTTCGAGCCCGTAAAGCCGCAGCCTGTACTCGAAGTCCTTGAGCCGGAGCGGAATGAAGGGGTTCTTTATCTCAAGCGCAAGGCTTAAGCGAGCCGTCTGATCGCGGAAATCTATCGATTCGAGGGTGACCTCGCTCAGGTCTATATCGACGAGCCTGTCGCCGTAGCGGTCCGATGTCCTGCGGCCCTGCGCCGACGCGCTCGCCGCCAGGGTCAGAAGACAGATCAACGCGACCATGAAACTGCGACTGCTTCCCCATACTGCTTTTCTGTTCATGTCCGATTCCCTTCCAGAGCAGACCGATATTTCATGCGGCGCTGCCGCACTCCCCATCCGCTCGCTCTCAAGAAGTACTCGTTAGAGTATCGAGCTTCGATTGTACGTTGCCTCAGGTGCGAGGGAGAGTGTTATAATCGCCGCGCTCAGTCAGCCTTCAGCTTCTGATACTAAGGACACGGATGAACCTCAATCGCCCGCTCGCTGTCTCTATAGCCACACTTTGCGCGCTCTGCCTCGCCTGCCAGCCGCACAAGGAGAACTCTCTCGACAGCCCCGTGATCCGCGTAGGCATAGTCACCTCGCTCACCGGCGCGGAAGCCAAGTTCGGCCAGGCGCAAAGGTACGGCTACGAGATGGCGCTCGATGAGATAAACGCGCAAGGCGGCGTGCTCGGAAAAAAGGTCGAGCTTGTCTATCAGGACGACACCTCGAAAGACGAAGTCGCGATGACCGCCGTAGACAAGCTGACAGAAGACCCGGAGATTCGAGCCATCATCGGCGCGTATAAAAGCTCGGCGACCTTCCCCGCTTCCGCCGTCGCCAACCGTTACCGCGTGCCCATGCTCGTCCCGAGCGCGATCACCGACGAGATAACACGGCAAGGCTATGAATGGGTCTTTCGCGTGTGCGCCCCCGCGAGCGCGTACGGGCGGGCGATGGTCGATTTCCTGACCAAAGCGGCAGCAGTCGCTCGCCTCGCAGTAGTCTATGAGAATACCCAGTTCGGTTCGAGCGTGGCGCGGGCAGCCCTGGAACAGGCTCCCAGAGCCGGTATCGAGATAGTCGCCTTCGAAGCCTACGATCCGGGCGGGACCGACTTCACGCCGCTGCTCACGCGGGTCAAGTCTTCCGGCCCCGAGGCCGTGCTCTTCGTGTCCTACCTCGCCGACGCCACGCTTCTCATACGGCAGGCGAAAGAGATCGATCTCAACCCGAAAGCCTTCACT
>DASTET010000961.1:0-4371 GCA_035709445.1 Blastocatellia bacterium
CGCCAAGCACGAGGCTTATCGGAAAACCTGTCACCATGCCGCCCGTGAATGCCTCGTACATAAGCCCCGCGCCTGCCGCTACGCTGAACGCGCCGAGAAGCGGAGCGCCGACGTATTTGGCCGCATCGCGCTGGAATTTCACACGGGCACGCTCGGCTTCGTCCAGCTTTCCTTCCTTTATCAGCTCTTCCTGTCGCTTGATGTATGCCTCGTACTTTTCTGAGAGCTTTCTGAGGCCGTAGGGAAGGACCGCAGAATGAAACAGCCAGTTGCCTGCGCCGCCCGCTCCAAGCACTGCGACATCCAGCGTAGAGAAAGCAGACCCGGCGCGAGTTCCCGCCACAAGCGCTATCGAGACGATGGCTGCCTTGCCGGGATTCTGCTTGATCCAGTCGCGCCCCTTCGTGACCGCGCCGGTGACCGAGGAAGGGAGCCGCGCCGCTGATATGCTGCTGCGAGCAGCGCCGCTGGCGTTATCATAATAGCGTCGGGCTTCGCCAAAGAGGTCGGATGCGGTTGTCTTCGCGTCGTTGACTACCTGGCTCGCCTTCTCTTTCGCGCCCGTCTCTCTTACAGTCTCTTCGACAGTGCTGGCTGCGCGGCGGGCGCTTTCGGAAACCCGCTCGCTTATCTTGTGCTCGCGGTCTATGCGCGAGGCCTCTTCGCGAGCTGCGTCTATCCCGGAAGACGCCACATCGACGCCCTTGCGGAGCGCGTCTGTCGCCGCTCGCGCGCCCTGATCGAGCTTCGACGTGATCTTATATTTCTCGTCAAGGTCGCGCGCGGCCTCCTGGGCGCGACGCCTGAGTTCGTCAAGCTTACTCGGCATTATTCAATCACTCCTTGTTCTTATCTTACTCTCCGCTGACCGAAGCAGGCCACCAAAGATTGATACGCGCGAAACAGGGGGGCTGTTCCTTAGGGCCAGGACGACTAAAGAGCGAAAACAGAACATGCCGCGCGCAACGTATTGCAGTGGGCCTCTACAGTGTCCGAAACGTCTCGCGCATACCCGCCGCCGAGCGTGATCACGCAGGGAACGGCCCTCCGGTGACATTCGCTGAAGACCATAAGGTCGCGCTCCATTAGCCCGTCAAGCGTTAGCGCAAGCCGGCCCAGACGATCATCTTCATAGGGGTCGACTCCCGCCTGATAAAAGACTATATCGGGACGAAAAAGGTCTAACGCGACGCCGAGGTTTATCGATAGATGGCCCAGGTACTGATCGTCCGCGGTCCGGTCTTCGAGCGCCACATCGATGGTGCTCATCTGTTTGACCAGGGGATAATTCTTCTCCCCGTGTAGAGAGAGCGTGAATACGTCCGGGTCATTAGCAAATATCGCCGCCGTTCCGTTGCCCTGATGCACATCGCAATCTATGACCGTCGCGCGGCTGATCAAGCCTTCGGCCCGGAGCACCCTTATTGCGACTGCTATATCATTCAGCACGCAGAACCCTTCGCCGTGATCTGCGAAAGCGTGATGAGTTCCCCCGCCAAGGTTTGCGCCCGCTCCATCCGAGAGAGCAACTCGCGCCGCCGCGATTGTTCCGGCAACGGAGAGCCTTGACCTCCCGACAAGGGCCTGAGACCACGGCAGCCCCAGTCTTCGAATCTCGCGGTCGGTAAGGAGACCTTCGACGAGCCGGTCGTAGTAATCAGCCGTGTGGACAAGCAGAATCTCTTCGCGGGTCGCAGGTCGAGGCTCGGCGATACTCGCGTTTGAAAGGGTAGCCTCAAAGATGAGCCGGTCGCGGATCAACGAGTACTTGTTAATCGGGAAAGTATGGTTTTCGGGTAGTTTGATGACGTATCGGCTTGAGTAAAAGGCTCTCATCGGTTCGAATAATATCTCAATTCTCCGGTTCGACGCCTATGGCGACCGGCTTTCTATTCTCGTCGACGGCTACATAGACGACCTCAGCTTCGGTGACACGCACCTTCTCGCCCGAACGCCGGACACGGTCGGCTTCGACTATGACTCTGACAGTAATTGATGTCCGTCCAATCCTGACAAGATCTGTGTAAAAGCTGACAAGGTCGCCGACGAAGACCGGCGCGACAAAGACCACTTCGTGCATGGCGACTGTGACGATCGGCTTCAGCGTGTGCTTGCGCACCTCAATAGCCCCGGCCAGATCGATGTAGCTGAGGATGACGCCGCCAAAGATCGTCCCGTGCGCGTTCGTATCCTTTGGCATAAGCACGACCCGTATAGCCGGATCGAGATACGGGCTCTGTTTATCGGCATCGGTCTTCGATTCGCTCATACTCGGAAAAGACTAGCCCCCGGTCTGTCGAGTGTCAATCTTGCGAGCCTGCGGTTTGGGTTCTCGACCTGCCTGAGATAATGTTATGCCTTATGATCAAACAGGAGAGGGATGAAAAACTGGCGGCAGGTGGAATCGTTATAGCGCGCGAGCCGCTTCGCGTCCTGCTCGTGCATCGCCCCAGGTACGATGACTGGTCATTTCCAAAAGGCGGGGTGAAACCGGGAGAATCGCTCGAAGAGGCCGCCGCGCGCGAGGTCGAAGAAGAGACGGGGCTAAAATGCAGGATTCTTTTGAAGCTCTCGATCTCTCGCTACAGGTATCGGACAAAGAAGGGAAATCTAAGACCAAAGGCAGTCCACTACTTCCTGATGGAAGCGGGCGAAGGCGCAATCTGCACGGACGGGATGGAGGTCGATCAGGCCGCCTGGTTCGATATCGATAAAGCCAGGAGCAGGCTCAGTCATGCACAGGATAGAGAGATTCTGGACTCGACCATGGCCGGCCCGATCCCTCCTCAGTCCGGCTAAAAACTATTGATTAAAGTACGGAAATGGCTTTAGCTTGCTTTCAGGAATAAAGCGTTCTGGAGGAAGCTATGTCTGAAAGAAAGCCCATAATCACGCTCACGACCGATTTTGGCGAGGCCGACTATTATGTCCCCGCGATGAAGGGCGCGATCTATACAGTAAATCCGGCTGTTGAAATAGTAGACCTGACTCACCTGGTCCCGCCGCACGATATTTACTCGGCAGCCTTTATGTTGTTCTGCTGCTACAGGGACTTCCCTAAGAACACGCTGCACCTGGTCGTTGTAGACCCCGGCGTAGGCTCGGCCCGCCGCCCGATTATGGTCATGACCGACGATTATAATTTTATAGGACCGGACAACGGCGTCTTCAGCTACATCTACCAGCGGGAGCGAGTAAATCGTATCGTCCACTTCACGGCGACGCACTATTTCAAGTCTCCCGTCTCAAACACATTTCACGGGCGGGACATCTTTGCTCCCTGCGCCGCATACGTCTCAAAGCTCGGCGACTGGCGAAAGATGGGCGAAGAGATAACCGACCCCGTTCGATTCAACGTTCCGGTCCCGGCAGTTATTTCAGACAATCAGGTCAAGGGTCATATAATCCACATCGACCGGTTCGGCAATATCATAACCAATATCACGAACGCTGAAATCTCGGAAGAGCGGGCCAGTTCGGGCGCGCGCGTTCGGGTGGGCAAACACGAGGCCGCGCGGGTCCTGACTCACTTTGCCGAGGCCAATAAGGATGAGCTTTTCGCCTATTTCGGGAGCGCGGGCTTTCTTGAGCTGGCCGTGCCGCGACAGCAGGCGGCCCGCATAGTAGAGGCGCGGCGGGGCATGGATGTAGAGGTGGTTCTAGCGCCGCGTGAGTGACTCCGCAACTTTCGCGCTTTGTTGACATGCCCGCGCGCGTACCCTATTCTAAGATATTGGGTTAGGGACACTGAAGCTCTCTAAAAGAGACAAAGCAAAGCGAAAGGAAAGAAGAAAAATGTCGAGTGAAGCCAACGTCGCAAAGGCTGGCCTCGAAGGAGTGGTCGCCGCGCAGTCGGCCATCAGCGATGTAAACGGCCAGGAAGGCCGTCTTATTTATTGCGGCTATGACATCCACGACCTGGCCGAGCATTCCACCTTCGAAGAGACCATATACCTTTTATGGAACGGCAAACTGCCCACCCTGAGCGAGCTTGAGACCCTCAAACAGCAGCTCAATCGCGAGACGGGTCTCCCGGCCGAGGTCCAGCAGCTCATCCGGCAGATACCTTCAAACGCAAACCCCATGGATATGCTGCGGACGGTCGTTTCTGCCCTTTCGTTCTACGATCCGGATGGGGCGGATATGTCGCGCGAGGCAAACTTTCGCAAGGCTGTCAGGCTCACGGCCAAGTTCCCGACGATCGTCACAACCTTCCAGAGACTGCGCAACGGGCTTGACCCGGTCGAGCCGCGCGATGACCTATCGATAGCGGGCAACTTCCTTTACACGCTTAGAGGGCAGACGCCGGATGACGTGGCGACGCGGACCATGGATGTCGCGTTCATACTCCATGCGGACCACGAGCTGAAC
>DASTET010000962.1:0-3442 GCA_035709445.1 Blastocatellia bacterium
GAGTCGAGAGTCTGGCGAGTCGCTTTAGAGACAGACTTCGCTTGAATGAGATAATGCAAAGCAGCCAGCACCGTCAAGAGCGGGACTCGCTAGACTCTCGACTCGCCAGACTGTCTCTGCGGGACGCGCCAGACGCGCTAGACGCGCCAGACGCGCTAGACTATATTAGGGGCGAGAATCGTTATGGAAAAGATGAATATAGCCGCGCGACAAAGCAGGCTGGCTCACATCATAGAAGAGATAGCCGATTCGTATGATGATGCGAAGCCAAAGATACATCACCTGGACCGTATGCCTTTACCGTCGCGCGAGGACGCGGCGGCGATCATGGATGCCCTGGAAGAGGTGATATACCCCGGCTACTATAGCTCCGGAGGGGTGACACACCAGGGAATAATCTACCGGGTGCAGGAGCGGATCGGCTGGCTTTTTGAGCACCTGCGCGATCAAATATCGCGGGGCCTTCGCCACATGAAAACGCTTGACGGAGACCTTTGCCTTGCGCCGAACGATACGGCGGAAGAGTGCGCCTATATGTTCCTCGAGCGGCTCCCCACGATAAGGCTCATGCTCGCCGAAGACATACAGGCCGCATACGATGGCGACCCGGCGGCCCATTGCATAGACGAGATAATACTCAGCTACCCGGCAGTCTATGCGATAACCGCTTATCGCGTCGCGCACGAGCTGTATCGAATGGATGTGCCGATACTGCCAAGAATGCTTACCGAGCTTGCCCACTCGCGAACCGGCATAGACATACATCCGGGCGCCGACATAGGCCGAAGCTTCTTCATCGATCACGGGACGGGCGTCGTGATAGGCGAGACGACGAAGATAGGCAACAACGTCAAGCTATACCAGGGTGTGACGCTCGGCGCGCTCTCTTTTCCGAAAGATGAGAAAGGCCGCCTGATTCGAGGCAAGAAGCGTCATCCGACTATCGAAGACAGCGTGGTCATCTATGCAGGCGCGACGATACTGGGCGGCGAAACTGTGATTGGAGAAGGCAGCATCATCGGCGGCAACGTATGGCTGACCGAATCGGTCCCACCCGGCTCGCGCGTGGTCCAGGCCGACCCGAAGCCGCGCCTTCTCGCCCCTCACGAACAACTACAGATAGTCTAGCGAGTCTAGCGAGTCGCGAGTCTTGCGAGTCGCTTTAGAGCCAGGTTTCACTCAAATCACAAGATGCCAGGTCATCAGCACAGTCATAAACAGGACTCGCCAGACTCGCTAGACCCATACTCAGTCTGTATAGCGGCGCCGCCATACGATGCCGCCGACCGGTATCGTCCATTCAATTTCAGAAGAGACCCTGCGAGCGAATTGATCGAGCGAAATACCCGACTGCTGAGGGCTGCCGCTCGACGGCTCGCGCATGACGGGCTGATGTTCGTCTATGGGTTGCCCTCTCACCTCGCAAGGTATGCGACGGCGCTCTCCGAAGAGCTGGCTTTTCGATACTGGATAGCCGTGCGCGCAATGACCGCTCAAAAAGAGGGGGGGCTGAGGCCCGAACATATGGGCCTCGCGCTATTTTCCGGTCCGGGCGCAACGATCAACCGGGTCCGCACAGCTCATCCGCGTTGTCGCTGCTGCGGAGAGACGCTCAAGGACTGGGGAGGCAAATCGCACCTTATGCGTAGCGACGGCGTCGCGCTCTCTGACGTGTGGATGGACATAGTAGTCGATCCCCGGGAGCGGGTGCCCTCGGAGGTCTTTGAGCGCATACTCCAGATGGTAAAGAAGGATTTGCAGAAGAGCCTCCTTGTGCTTGCGCCCGCCGCGCTCAGGCAGGGCGAGCTGCCCTTCCTCCAGCCGCCGGTCGTGCCCGCGTTCGATCCGCTGAGATGGAAGGCGTCGGGCCATAAAAGATCGAAGCCGCGAGCCGTTCCCGACGAGATGATAGACCGCCTCCACAATCGCCCATGCCTCGAGGTGCTCAGACGTATCCCCTCCGAAACCGTCGATCTGGCTTTTGCGGACCCGCCCTTTAATCTCACGAAGAGCTATAACGGGTACTCGGACGATCTCGGAGAGACCGATTATATGGGGTGGTGCAAGAGATGGCTCACCGAATACAGACGTGTGGTGAAGCCGGGCGGGGCCATCATTATACTCAATCTTCCGAGATGGTCTTTCCGTCTCGCCGATTTCCTGAGCCGCACCAGAGAGCTTTACCTGCAAAACTGGATCGTCTGGAACTCGCTCCCGGAGCCGAAAGGAGTGCTCATGCCCGCGCATTACAGCCTGCTCTATTTCACGAAGGGCGAGCGGGCGTCCCACTTTAATTATTGCTCGATGGAGAGAGGATGGGAGCCTTTCGATGAAGCGGTCTTTCCGCCCGACCGCGCCGACGTCTGCAATCGCAGGTCGTGCATACTCAAAAGGAGGTCTTCGGCGCAAGTATGGCGCGGCGAGCTGACCGATATCTGGCACGACATCCATCGAGTGCGGCGTTCGAAAAAGGGAGCGCCGGATTATCATGTTCATCCTTGCCGAACGCCTGAGATGCTCGTCGACAGGATAATCAGGCTGACGACCACGCCGGGCGATCTGGTCCTCGACGCATTCGCAGGCGTCGGGACTACTGCGTTGATAGCGCGCAGGCTCGGGCGCCGCTTCATAGCTATCGAGCAGGACTCATCATATTTAGACCTGGCGGAGCGGCGTATGACGGGGCGGAAGGAATTCGCCCGGCGCGAAAAGGCGGCTTCGAATCGTTCCGGCATATCAAGGCGAAGGCTTCAGCTTGAGCTGAGGCGGCTGGCGCTGGAGCTTGGGCGGATGCCTACAAAGGCTGACGTAGAGAACTTATCGATCTATGATCTCGATGCCTATGAGCGCGCGTTTAAATCCTGGGCCGTCGCCTTAAAAGCGGCGCGGGCCGCCGTGTGTGATGCCTCGGCTAATATCGGCCCGGCAGAGATCGATCTTTTAAGTGATCCGATAGAATTGAATACGATTGAGGGATAACAATGCGACCAACCGAGAGGCTATATTTCACAGACTCGAGCCTGCTTGAGTTTACCGCTACGGTGCTTGATGTCACGCCTACAGATCGCGGCGAAAAGATCATATTAGACCGTACGGCTTTTTATCCGACAGGCGGCGGCCAGCCGAACGATACGGGATTGCTCGCGGGCGCGCAAGTCATAGATGTGGTCGAAGTCGAGTCAGGCGCCATCGTTCATATTGTCAATCAGAGCGGCCTCGTAAAGCCTTCTCAGGTCGTCGACGGCTCGGTCGACCGGCAAAGAAGAATGGACCACCTTCAACAGCACACGGGGCAGCATATACTCTCTCAGGCATTCGTACAGGCGTGCGGGGCGGAAACCCGCTCGTTTCATCTGGGCACGGCGACATCGACCATAGATATCGAGCTTCAATCCCCAACGGACGATCAAATGCGGGCCGCCGAAGATATCGCAAACCGGAT
>DASTET010000963.1:0-9836 GCA_035709445.1 Blastocatellia bacterium
GCCTGGCGCGAGGAAGAATAATGGGTATTGCACAAGGCAAGGCCGGGACATTTGCAGTGAGCTTTGATGGCCGCGTGCTGGTAAGGCGCGCCGCCACATGACGGACGAGGAGGGCTCAAATGTCGAGAAGTATTCAATCAATAGAGGAAGTGCCGAGCAGAGCGGATAAGTCAACCAAAACGCCATCGCGCTCTGCACTATCAGCGCGGCTGACGATTCATCTGGATCAAGAAACCAGCATCTTTCTCAAAGCGATGGCAACCGTGCTGAGGTGTAACCGCCCGGAAGACTATGCCCACGACCTCATCGTACGCGGCATGCAGGAAAACGCTCGCCGCATTGACTCAGTGTTTGAACAAACAAGCAACAAGAAGAGCGGCGGAGGGAAAAACCAATGAAGCTAGCCAGCCTCCGAGGCTTTGCGACCAACATCCTGACTGCTTTCGCTCTGGTACCTCCCACAAGCGGACTTCCTATACAGCATGAACAACCAGGCGAAAAGATAAAGTGGAAGAAGGTGGAGGAGTGTATAGCCGGCACTCCTATCTCGCGCCGTCGCGCCGCGCGCAATCTCGGGTTTCATTGCGGGCGCTGGGTTGTGGCTTACTTCAGCGCCTATTGTTCGGACTGCGACAGGGCCGCCGTAGCGTTGAAAAAAACTGCCGAGGTAGAGCGCGTGCTGGGGGTCACTTTAGCTCCTGCCGAATCCGCCAGGAAATGGAAGCGGGAGCTGGGGCTTAATTACCCTGTGGTCAGTGTTTCGGAGAAGACGTCCGAGGAGCTTGGAGCAGTGATACTTCCGACGATAGTGCGATTTGAGAACGGCGAGGCAAAGGGCGCATACACGCATTCAGGAGAGAAAAAGTGAAAGGGCTTAGAGCGAGTGAGATCGCTGAACTGAAAGAAGGGCTAAGGCAGCAGGGCTATTTCATAGATGATGAGACGGCGCTTACGGTCGCCGTATGCCTGGAAGATAGATCGGGGCCTCTGATACTCGAAGGGCCGCCCGGTTCAGGGAAGACAAGCCTCGCAAAGTGCCTCGCCGCGAAGGGCGCCCCGCTCTACAGGCTCGAATGTTACAAGTCTATTGGCAGGCGTGTAGCGCTATATGATTGGGACGAGCTGCTGCAGGAGATCGAGTTGAAGCGCTGGGTAGACAAGAATGGCGAATTGCCTGAGACCGCTGCCAGGATAATCTATCAATCCCAGATGATGATACCAGGCGTTCTCACGCGAGCTTTGCGGGATCCGCATCCGGATGTCTTTGTCCTCATAAATGAGCTTGATAAGATCCCCGGCCAGGAGGCTTTCGAAGCGCTGCTCCTGGAATACCTCGACGAGCATGCGATTACGCTCCTGGAGACCGGGGAACGCATCCTGCCCGCTGCTCAAAAGCCACCTCACACGATCATAACGTCGAACGCCGGTGTCGTTGGGGCGAGTCTCCGGGAGTCGCTCTCATATCCTGTGCTCAGGCGCGGCAGGTACGTCTACTTGCCGGAAGCGGATTCCGCCCGGCAGTATGCGATCCTGCACCAGGCAGCCCCAAGTCTAGACCACTCGGTCCTGCGCGATATGGTGCTTTTTGTAGAGAGGGCTTCCACCTGGGAGCTGGAAAAGCCAATAGCTTTAAGCGAAACAATAATGTGGGCGCGCTCGCTTGAATGGCTCGGCGTTAGCGAACTCACGGAGCAGGTAGTTTATTCAAGCCTGTCGGACCTGGCTAAATCGCGTGACGACGCTGACCGGTTGAGATCAGCGTTGAAGTACTTGCTCAATTACGTGCAAAGCCACAGGACTGACGACGTGCCCGCGAATGCACCTATCACCGCAGCCAATCACCCACAGTATCAGTAAGAGCGATGTTCA
This sequence comes from Blastocatellia bacterium, assembly GCA_035709445.1. Lineage (GTDB taxonomy): Bacteria > Acidobacteriota > Blastocatellia > UBA7656 > UBA7656 > DASTET01. The sequence continues at coordinate 1,870 of DASTET010000963.1, forward strand.
TAATGAAGAAAACACGGACAAGAAGCTCCGATTTCTGATGTCTCCTTCACACCTGCTACCTGAAATCATAGACCGACTATTGACGGTAGTCGTAAAGCTATAATAAGGTATTTGTCTTCATTCATAGCGGAAGGCGCTTATGGGAAATGCTTTCAAGATAGCAATGCGCGGATTTCGTCCGACCGGCAGAGGTGTCAAGCAAGTTCTCGGCAAGCTGGAGGCCGAGGTGATGAACCTGCTCTGGCAGCAGCCTAATCAGACGGTCCTTGAGGTCGAAGACCGCTTACGCCGAAAGCGTGAGATTGCGCATACGACTGTACTAACGACTCTCGACAGGATGTACCAGAAGGGTTATCTGCTTCGCCAGAAGCAGGGCAAGGCTTTCGTTTATACGCCGCGTTATACTAGAGAGGAGTTCGAGAAGGGAATGGCGCAGGAAGTTTTAGGCGCGTTGATCGGCGGATTAGGCGAGCCTGTGTTGTCTACTTTCGTTGATTTAGTCGGCGAAGATGGTACAAAGCTGGACCGGCTCGAAGAATTGATCCGGCAGAAGCGGCAGGAGCGGAACAAATGAATAATTCAGTGTGGCCGCTCGTTCTCGCGGGTGTAGAAAACTTCGTCATCATTACCGGCACACTCTCCCTGGCTTCGTTCGCCGTTGCGGCAATTGCCCGACCCATAGCTCACCGACGCGCTTGGCATCCGCTCACACAATCGCGGGTCTATGCTGTAGCGCTTGTGGCCCCTCCGCTGGTCTCGTCATGGCTTGTCGTTGCATCGCTGCTTCCTGCTTTGTGGCTCGGAGTTGATCGCTGGGCGCAGGAGCATCAAGCTCTCCATACGCTTCACCTGTTCAATGCCTGGACAGTTTCGGTAGACCCCATCCTCGGTTATGCCGCCCTCCTATTCGCCATGGTGGCTGCCCTGCTGGCCACTTATGCGGCGGTAAGCGCCTACTTCCGAATTGGGCGTGTTATCCGCAGGCTGGAGATAGAAGCAGAGCCGGCCCCGCCAGAGCGTGTGAGGCAAGTTGAAAACGTTTGCCGGAAATATGGGTTTGATGTCGGGTTGGTTGTGAGCCGCTACCCCTTCTCATTCGTCTGGGGCTACCTGCGGTCAAAACTCGTCTTATCGACGGGCCTGCTTAACGCGCTCTCGCCGGAAGAATTGTCTGCGCTGCTCGAACATGAGGCGGCACATCACGCGCGGCGAGATAATATCTCGAAGTGGATCTTAACCGCCTGCCGCTATGGCTCGCCGTTGTTCCCGTTGACGAACTTGCTCTATCGCTGGTGGAGCGAGCAGGTCGAGATCGTGTGCGATGAAGTTGCGGCCAGGCGAACAAACTCTCCGGTTGACGTTGCGGGGGCGCTCGTCAGGATCAAGCGCCTTTCACTTGCGGCAGCGCCTCGCAAGGCGCAGACGGCAGAATCAGGTTTTTTTACTGAAAGATCGGACGCCTTCGAGCAGCGGGTGACGCGGATTTTATCTTTGGATGATCACATAGAATCGAAGGCAGTTACTGCTTTATCCCGCTCCTGGGGGAAGACTGCCGCTTTTGTGACATCAGCTTTTGTGTTCACACTGGTGGTACTGTTCCTTTTATCACCGCTCGCAGCGCATCGCCTTTTTGAGACCCTTCTGCATTAGATCCGGATGACAGAACGGTCACGCCGAACTCTGAGGGGACGTCGTAACAGGGCTAAGACTATCAGCAGTAGTTGGAGGCTAGAATAGACCGATGACATTCACATCAAAGGCCGGAGAAGAATTCTCCAGAGCACGATCCTTGTTGCTGGTTCTGGCCGTTTTTGCAATGGCTGTATGCGTCGGATGTTCTAGCAATGACGCGACCCACGGTGAAGAGGAGGAAGCAGAGTCTCGCACGGAGTTCACGGACAGGGTCGAGAACTTCTTTGAGTACGCGCCGCTCAAGGTCGGCAAAGAGAGCCAGTTCCTCATTCACCTCACCGACCTGTCGGACGGCTCCCCGGTAGAGAAAGCCGACGTCGTTCTAACGATACGGGATCAGTCCAGCAAGGCGGAGATAGGACAGGTCAAAGCCAAGGTCGGCAGAGTGGCCGGCATTTATGTCGCCGACGTTACTATCCCGAGGCCCGGTGTGTACGAAATAGACTTTCACATCAAGAACGATAAGCTGGACGAGCGAATGCCGTTGACCGATTTCCAGGTTCAATGAACAGATGTGTCGGATATGAAAAAGCTACAGATCGCTGGATTAATCACCGTCGTCTTTCTCATCTACCCTGGCGCAGGCGCGCAGGTGTTTTCAGCAGGCCAGCTCGCCTTGCCACAATCAGGCCGTCAGCAGACCCAATCAGATCTATTCTCCGGCCCGCTTACGCTCGACCGCGTCATCGACCGGTTCCTTCAGCGCAACCTCGCGGTAGAAGCTGCACGGCACAACGTCGAAGCTGCCCGCGCCGAGCAGATCGCGGCCCGCGTCAGACCTAACCCCGGCCTGACGGTTTCGGCAGAGAACCTGAAAGTATCCGGCGACACGCCTTTCAACCAGCTCTACGAGGTCTCGGCCACCTTCTCTCAGACGATTGAGCTTGGCGATAAACGCAGGCTGCGCCGTGAAGTGGCCGACCTCACTGTATCGGTTGCCGAGGCTGAACTGGCCGACACGCTGCGCCAGCGCCTGTTCGAGGTGAAGCGGGCTTATTATGAGGCGGTGCTCGCGCGCTACACGCTATTTGCGGCTACTGAGAACCGAGCGGCCTTTGATGAGTTGATTAAGTTTAACCAGGTTCGGTTCGAAGAGGGCGCGATAGCCGAAGGCGAGCTGCTCAAAGTGAAGCTCGAACGGGTGAAGTTCAATTCTGCTGTTTCTCAGGCGGAGCTGGCGCAAAGGCAGGCCGTGATCCGGTTGCTTGAACAGTTGGGCGAGACAGACTTCTCCCGCGCCGAAGCCGTGGCTGGCGAGCTTGACTTTGCCGAGGTGGGTGTTGACCTCGCGACCCTCAAGCAGACGGCGCTTGCCGGTCGCCCGGATGTTAAAGCGGCGGAGCTTTCAACTAAACTGGCCGAGCGTCGCGTAGAGCTTGAAGAAGCGCGCAACTCGATGGACATTACCCCCTTCGCGGGGGTTAAGCGGGTAGGAATCGACAACACTCTTTTGTTCGGCGTGACGATCCCGCTTCGCATTAATGACAGGAACCAGGCCGGCATCGCCCGCGCAGTCGCTGAAGAGAAAGTTGCACAGACCGGACTCGCAATTGTCCGCAACCGCGCCCTCGCCGAAGTAGAGGCGGCCTACCGCGCCTACGAGACTGCGCGCGAACAGGTCGCCGCATTCCAGCGTGAACTGCTTCAGCAGGCGAACGAGTCCTACACGATAGCGCTCGCGGCATATCAGGAAGGGGCGACCGAATTGCTCCCCCTGCTTGAAGCGCAACGCACCCGCGCCGAGATTCGCCAGCAATACTACCGCACCCTTTTTGATTACCAGACCAGCGTCTTCATGCTGGAGAGAGCGACCGGGAAAGAAATAAGACCATGAGTACTCATACGGAAGAAAAAGATACGGCGGTAAGAAAAGAAGTAGAAACTGTCGCGCCTCCTACAGCCGAGCCGGAGTCAGAGCCTGTTCGCAGGGTGCGCCTCTTCTTTTCCACCCCGCGCAATCGCTGGGTTTCGCTTGCATTTGCTGTTGCGGCAGTTGCGCTCGTGGCCTTCTTGTTAAGTCGCGGGGCTTCTGACTCGCCGCAGGAAGAAGCTGCCCCTGCTGCTTCAAACCCTGACGGCACGGTGAAGTTCTTAATGGAGCAGCAGTGGCTCATCAGGATGAAGCTTGCCAGGGCTGAGCGCCAGTGGGTGGCGCGGCAAATCACCTCAACGGGTCGCGTAGTGCCCGCAGCCAGGAACCAGGCTATCGTCGCCCCGCCTGTAGGGGGCATCATTTCAGGCGGCCAGCTCCCCCGCGTTGGGCAGCAGGTGTCACGAGGACAAGTCCTGGCCGTGTTGAACCAGAGGCCTACCGCCGCCGAAAGCGCGCAGATCGCCGCCGGTAACGCTCAGCTTCGCATAGAGCAAGCCCGCATAGACGCGGAACGACGGCGGCTCGGCCAGGTCGCCAACGAGGCGCAGGTGCGCTTGAACCAGGCGAAGATTGAATATGAACGCGCGCAGCGACTTTACGAGCGGAAGGCGTATTCGCTCCGACAGCTTCAGGCCGCAGAGGCGGACTACAAAGCAGCACAGGCGAGTTACGCTGCCGCGGCTGAACAGATAAAGGCTCTAAGCGATGGTCCGGCGGCGAGGCTCAGCTCGGTCGGAGTGCAGACGAGCTACGCCGTGCGAGCCCCTATCTCTGGGATAGTAGTTAAGGTGAGCAAAGCCATGGGAGAGCAGGTGGCACCAGGCGAGCAGGTTGTAGAGATAGTAAACCTGGATACCGTCTGGGTCGAAGCCCCTATCTTTGAGCGGGACCTTTCATTCTTGAGCCGTCAGGCCAAGCCCGTATTTACCACCCCGGCGTATCCCGGAACTGAGTTCACCGGGACTATCCTCGACATCGGCGCAGTAATAGACGAGCAGTCGCGAGCTACAACTGTCACGTTTGAAGTGCCGAATCGCGACCGCACTCTCAGGATAGGAATGCAGGCCAACGTGCGCATAGACGCAGGCGAAGGCCAGGACGCCATAGTGATTCCTAAAGAGGCCGTGCTGGAGCATGAAGGGAAGAAGATCGTCTACGTGCTACTGTCGGGCGAGGAGTTCCAGAGGCGAGAGGTAACCGTAGGCGACGAACTGGGCAATAAGGTCGCCTTGCTTTCTGGGGTCGAGCCGGGCGAGCGGGTCGTCACGCAGGGGGCGTATCAACTAAAACTCCAAGAGCTGAAACCGGCGGATGCAGGCGCGCACTCGCACGAGACATAAGAGTATTGTCGGGCCTCGCAGGAATTAGCCTGTGCTCGCGGTAAGTAAAAGGCCATGCTTAACAGAGTCATTCAGTGGTCGCTCAATAACAGGTTGTTAGTGGTCGTGGCGGCCATCGCGCTGCTCGTTTACGGGGGCATCGTAGCCGCACGCTCGCACGTAGACGTTTTCCCGGACCTCACCGCTCCGACCGTAACGGTGCTGACCGAGGCCCACGGCTTCGCCCCTGAAGAAGTCGAGTCGCTCGTCACCCTGCCGGTTGAATCGGCGATGAACGGCACGGCGGGTGTATTTCGAGTCCGCTCAAGCTCGGCCATCGGCATCTCGATAGTCTACGTCGAGTTCGAGTTCGGTACGGACATCTACCGAGCGCGGCAGCTAGTCACGGAGAAACTACAGCAGGCCCAGATGCCCGCAGGCGTGTCGCCGCCAGTGCTCGGCCCGATCTCTTCAACGATGGGAGAGATCATGCTGATCTCGATGACGAGCGCTTCAACATCGCCGATGGAGCTGCGCTCGCTCGCCGACTGGGTAGTGCGGCCTCGATTACTGGGCGTCGGCGGGGTATCTCAGGTGACGATCATCGGCGGGGAGATGAAACAGTACCAGGTGCTCGTCGATCCCAACAGGCTGGCCGACTACGGGCTGATGCTGAAGGAAGTGACTGACGCTGTAAGCGCATCGAACGCCAACGCGGGTGGGGGCTTTCTCGAGCGGCCGAATGAAGAGTATCTGATACGGGGTCGTGCCCGCATCTACAACGCCGAAGACCTTGCGAATTCCGTCATCACGGTGCGCGACGGCGCTCCGATACTCATTAAGAACGTGGCGGAGGTGAAAGTGGGCGCGGCGCACAAGCGCGGCGAGGGCAGCTTCAACGCGCAGCCGGCGGTCGTAGCCACCATCCAGAAGCAGCCTAACGCTAACACGCTTGAAGTTACAGAGCAGATCGAAACGACGCTGGCCGGTCTGAAGAGTTCGCTCCCGCCCGATGTGACCATCGACACGAAGGCGTTCCAGCAGGCCGACTTCATCAAGCGGGCGATCGGCAACGTGCAGAGCGCGCTGATTGAAGGCGGCGTGATGGTGATGGTCGTGCTCTTCTTATTCCTGTGGAATTTCAGGACGACCTTCATCAGCCTGACCGCCATACCCCTCTCGCTGCTTACGGCAGTGCTGGTGATGAACTACTTCGGCCTGAGCATCAACACGATGACGCTCGGGGGCCTCGCGATAGCGATAGGCGAGTTGGTGGACGACGCAATCGTCGACGTGGAGAACGTATTCCGGCGCTTGAAGCAGAATGCGCAGTCTGCCATCCCTCAGCCTGTCCTAAAGGTGATTTACAGCGCTTCGAGCGAGATCAGAAACTCCATCGTATTCGCCACTCTCATCATCGTGCTGGTCTTCCTGCCGCTGTTCAGCCTGGGCGGGTTCGAAGGCAGGATGTTTGCACCCCTTGCCTTTGCTTACATAATCTCAATTCTCGCATCGCTAATCGTCGCACTGACAATAACACCCGTGCTCTGCTACTTCCTGCTCGCACGCTCTTCCGTGATACGGGAAGAGAAAGACTCTCGCCTCGTGACGTGGCTCAAGGCCCGCTACTCGCGGACGCTGAACTGGACGTTGCGGCACCCATACCAGATCATCGGCGCGTCCGCCGCGATGCTCATTATTACAATCCTGCTCTTTCCTTTGATGGGACGCGAGTTCCTGCCGCCCTTCAATGAAGGCGCGCTGAACATCAATGCCAACATGCCGCCCGGCACGTCTCTCGCGGAATCGAACCGGATCGGCAGTATCATCGAGGAGATGCTGCGCCAGACGCCCGAGGTGGTTTCCACCACTCGGCGAACTGGCCGAGCCGAGCTTGATGAGCACGCGGCAGGAGTAAACACTAGCGAGATTGAGGTCGTCACCCGCGAAGGCGACCGGCCGCATTCTGAGATGATGGAAGAGATCAGGCAGAACCTGGCTCGCCTCCCCGGCGTTGACGTTGAAGTCGGACAGCCCATCTCGCACCGCATTGACCACTTGCTTTCAGGGACGCGCGCCCAGATAGCTATAAAGCTTTTCGGACCGGACCTGGCTACGCTGCGTAGCAAGGCGGAGGAGATTCGCTCGGCGATGGAAGCCATACCCGGCGTCGTCGATCTGCTCGTAGAGCCGCAGGTAGGCGTGCCGCAGGTGCAAGTGAATATGGACCGGCAGGCCGCGGCGGCCGTGGGCCTGCGCGCGGAGGAACTTGCCGAGAGCGTGGAGACGGCTTTCAGCGGGCACGTGGTCTCCCAGGTACTTGAAGAGCAAAAAACATATGATGTGATCGTGCGGTTCAATGACTCTGCGCGCCAGTCGGTTGAGGCAATCGGGCGAACGCTGATCGACACGCCCACCGGAGCCAAGATCCCGATAAGCCAGGTCGCGGAGGTGCGTGTGGATCAGGGGCCGAACACCTTAAATCGAGAGAACGTGCAGCGGCGAATCATAGTCCAGGCGAACGTGGCTGATCGCGACCTCGGAAGCGTTATTGAGGACGTTCGCGCCGCGATTGGCCAGAAGGTCCGGCTCCCGCAGGGCTATTATGTCCAGTATGGCGGACAGTTTGAAGCGCAGGAGAAGGCATCCCGCCAGATAACTCTGCTCTCCATAGTTGCCATCTTGGGCATCTTCCTTTTGCTCTATATATCGCTGAAGTCGGCGCGCTCTGCATTGCTAGTAATGGCGAACCTGCCGCTCGCCCTCATAGGGGGAGTCGTGATGGTCTTCCTGTCGGGCGGAACGCTGTCGGTCGCATCGCTGGTCGGGTTCATAACCCTGTTCGGCATCGCCACCCGTAACGGCATCATGCTCATCAGCCACTACATGCACTTGATGGCGGAAGAGGGCGTGGGCTTCCGTGACGCTATTGTGCAGGGATCGATGGAGCGGTTGAGCCCGATCCTGATGACAGCGCTTGTTACTGGAATAGGTCTATTGCCGCTCGCATTAGGTGCGGGCGAGCCGGGCAAAGAGATTCAGCACCCCATGGCGGTCGTGATTCTTGGCGGCATTGTGACATC
>DASTET010000964.1:0-2684 GCA_035709445.1 Blastocatellia bacterium
AACACCTTCAACGTGACGGACCGGCCCGCGCCGCCGTTTACCGGTTTCGGCCAGGATGTCCGCTCGTTCCCCGGCATCAATGTCCCGGCGAATCTGGTCTTCCCGCTTATAACACCGGCCGACGAGGCGCAGCGCATCGAGTCGTCGCTCGATGATAATCTGGTCTCTCCCATCCACTATAGCTGGAGCGCGTCGTTTGGCCGCCAGCTCCCCGCCGGGGTCTTTGTCGAGGCGAGCTATATCGGTCGCCGCGCCAGAAACCTTCTGGTCACGCGCGACACCATGCACCTCAACAACCTCACAGACCCGGCGACCGGGATGGACTGGTACACCGCAGCGGGGCTGCTCGCCGACCTGCGCGATCAGAACGTCCCCGTAAGGAGGGTGAGGCCGATCCCGTATTTCGAGAACCTCTTCCCCGATGTCGAGAATTTCTTCGTCGACCTGCCTTCATCCTACTCGGCGACGCAGAGGATATACGCATACGTTTCGCGAGACCCGGCTGAAGGCGTAGACATTCTCGACTGGACCTTCATTCAGTTGCTGATCGACGATTTCTTCGTAGGCGGAGGGAACGGGTTCTTCCACCCGCAATATGCCGCGCTTGCCACCTTCAGCACGCTGGGCGAGTCCGACTATCATGCGGGCACGCTCTCGGTCCGCCAGCGGCTGAGGAATCACCTCACGCTCGACTTCAACTACACGCTGTCGAAGTCTATTGACAACGCATCGGGCCTGCAAAGCAGCAACGTTTACGACGCTGCCTTTATAGTCAACCCGCTCGACCTCGATCTGTCGCGCGGTGTTTCGGATTTCGACATCCGCCACATCATAAACATGAACGCGGTGTGGGAGCTTCCGGTCGGCAGAGGCAGGCATTTCCTTCACGACCTCCCCGGATTCGCCGACGCGATACTCGGCGGGTGGCAGCTTACAACGATCTGGCGCTGGAACTCAGGCATAGTCGCCGGGACCCCGTTTGACGCCGCGCAGTGGGCTACGAACTGGAACGTTCAGAGCAACGGGGTGAGGATCAGACCGGTAGAGGCTTCGCCGACGCGCGGGGGCGGGCGATTTGCCGACGGCACGGAAAGATCGCCAAATCTCTTCAGCGACCCTGTGGCCGTCTACCAGAGCTTCCGCAACGCGCGGGCAGGCGAGGTGGGCGACCGCAACGTCTTCCGCCTGCCGAACTACTGGACCGTCGATATGGGGCTGGGCAAGAGCTTCACGATGCCCTGGAGCGAGAACCACAAGTTCATATTCCGGTGGGAAGTCTTCAACGTCGCAAACTTCCAGCCCATGGGCACGCTGCTCGGCGGGCGAGACGGCTTCGGGCTCAATCAGGACCCGAACCTCTCAGAGCCGTCCGTGAACTTCGGCAACTTCACAGGGATTCACCCGTTCGCACAACCGCGCGTGATGCAATTCGGGCTCAGGTATCAATTCTAACCTTCGCGCGTGAAAGTGAGATAAGAGGCGGGCTGGGCTTCGGCTTCAGCCCGCTTTTTTATCAGGCGATCTTTCTGAGGCCCCAGCGATAGAGAACCTTCATCAGATTCTTGAAGCGACCGTACCCCCGATCCGTATAAGGAAACCACCAGAAGTTGCTCTTCATGGGGAAGAGGTCCCAGTTGATATGCTTCATGCGGACGAACTCGAAAAGCCCCGCCTTGCCGTGCGTCACTCCCAGCCCGCTCTCTTTTACGCCGAACCACGGCGTCTGGGCCGCGCCGTGAGTATAGACGGCATCGTTGATTATGACGGAGCCCGCCTCTATTTTTCGTGCGATGCGGCGGCCCCGCTCGTTGTCCGAAGTCCACACCGAGGCCAGCAGCCCGTAGCGGGTCTTGTTCGCCTCCGCCACCGCTTCTTCTTCGTCCGCGACGATCTTTATAGGAAGCACCGGTCCGAACGTCTCTTCATTCAAGACCTTCATAGAGTCGTTGACATCGACGAGGACAGTCGGCTCGAAGAAGAACCCCCCGAGGTCTTCGCGACGACGCCCGCCCGCAAGCACCCGCGCGCCCTTTGCCACCGCGTCGGCCACATGGTCTGAGACCACCCCTAGCTGGCTCTCGTTTATCAGCGGCCCTATATCGGTCTGACAGCCTGAAGGCGGGCCGAGCCTGAGCCGCTTCACTTCATCGACTACGGCGGCGATGAACTTTTCCGCCAGCGGCTCTACGACATAAAGGCGCTCGACCGACGCGCAGACCTGGCCGCAGTTGGCGAATGCGCCCCAGACTGCGCCCTTTACCGCCCGCTCAAAAGGCGCGTCTTCGCAGACGATCATCGGGTCTTTTCCGCCGAGCTCAAGAACGACCGGAAGCAATCGGCGGGCGGCGCTTTCGGCGATCTTCTTTCCCGTGCGGATTGAGCCTGTGAAAAATATCTTATCGACGCGCGATTCGACCAGCGCCGCGCCCGTAGAGCCGTCGCCCTGGACTATCTCAAAGACGCCTTCGGGAAAGCCCGCCGAGGCGAAGAGCCGTCTTATGGCGTCGGCAACAAGAGGCGTAAACTCCGAGGGCTTGAGCACAACGGTGTTGCCCGCCATAAGCGCCATCACCACCTCGCCCGTGGGGATGGCGAAAGGAAAGTTCCACGGGCTGATTATCCCGACCACGCCGAGCGGCTCGTAGCTGATCGAGGACCGCTTGTTGCGAAACACGGCCAGTGTG
>DASTET010000965.1:0-2678 GCA_035709445.1 Blastocatellia bacterium
TTCATACGGCTCGATGTGTATGTCCGATGCTCCGCGCCTGAGCGCATCTACGAGTATGACGTTGACGAGCTTTACGACAGGCGCGTCCTCGGCCATCTTCTCGAGGTTTTCAAGATCGATCTCTTGCTCGGTTTCGAGATCGACCTGGTCGATGTCTTCGCCGTAATCGCTTGTCGTAGTTGTCTCGGCGACCAGGTCCTCCATCACGCGCGCAAGCTCCATCTCGCGCGACGTGCCGTAATACTTCCTTATCGCCGCGGCCAGCGCGGTCTCGCTTACGACAACAGGCTCGACCGAAAGCCCCGTCATGAACTTTATGTCGTCTATGGCGAATACGTTCGTCGGATCGACCATGGCGAGCGTGAGCGTCGCCCCGACGCGCGACAGCGGGAGCACGGAGTAACGCTCTGCTGTCTCCTGCGGGACAAGCGCCACTGCCGAAGGATCAACCTCGAAGAGGTCGAGGTTGACCGACGGTACGCCATACTGGCGGCTGAGCACGGCAGTCGCCTCTTCGTCTGAAAGCATCCCGAGCTTGACCAGCGTAGAGGCGAGCCGCCCGCCGTTTACCCTCTGGTAATCGAGCGCCTCCTTTAGCTGTTGAGGAGTTATGAGGTTGTCTTTTAGAAGGGTCTCGCCCAGTTTAGCCGACATAATCTATCAAGAGTCCAGATTCTTATTCGTTTCAGTCTTTGTGAGACAACGCAAATCAGCACACTCCAATCTGGTCGAGGGAGCCTCGAGAGCATGCGACAGGCGAAACCGTTCGCTCGCTTTGCGCTCAGCAAGATACTAAGAGAGGCAACTGGGGTATACTCAGAACGACAGATTCAAAGTCATTTACCGCGGGGGCAGATCGCAGCAAAGTGTGTGGCTTCTTCGCACGGCGGATGGCCTTCAATCAAAACCCATCGCCATAATTCTCTGTGCTTATCCAAATTCCTCTCCCTTGTAACATCGGAATTCAACCAAGTCAATAATAAAGTATCCAGTTTTCGCGGCCAATTAGACCTGTGGACCAGATACTTTATAACACGCTCGCTTTGACAGCCCGCTTCAACCTGACCGTCGTAAACCGACATACCCGAACGGGTATCCTCCTCCCTTTTTTGAGCTCAAATGCTCGTGCTCGACACGCTTGAATTTTTTTCTTGACAGTTCTACTACAAATGTAGTACTTATAGCCTCACCTGTAGTAGAAAGAAAAAGAGAGGCAGTCGATGAAAGGGAAAAAGGGGATAAAGCTGACGAGGTTCGAGCTTGAGGTGATGGACGCTTTATGGGAGATAGGGAGCGGGTCGGTCAGAGAGATACAGGAGAAGTTGCCCGAAAAGAAGCGGCCTGCTTATACGACCGTGCAGACCATCATCAAGAGGCTTGAGGACAAGGGGGCCGTGAGTCGTGTCAAGAAGGTGGGTAACGCTTTCATCTTCGAACCGGCGATAACGCGAAAGGCTGCACAGAACAGGCTGATAAACGATCTGCTCGAATTGTTTGGCGGCTCTGCAAGGCCCATCATGGCGCACCTGGCCGAGGCGGGCAAGCTGAGCCTGGAAGACATCCGCGCAATGGAGAGCCTGCTCTCTGAGCAGGCGGCACTAAAAGGGGACGAGCCGGACCCGAAGGCGAAATAGCTTAGCCCGGCACATGCGGGAGGGGGCGGGAATATGACTCTTCACGATTGGATCGCAGATTGGTCCCAGTGGGCCTGGCCTCTTTTAGGGAATCATCTCTGGCAGGCCACGCTCATAACCTTTATAGCAGCTTTACTCGCATACACTCTGAGGCGCGGCCCCGCGCGCGTAAGGTACTGGATGTGGCTCAGCGCCGCGATCAATCTCGCAGTCCCTGTCTTTGCCCTCACGCTGCTCGGCGGAAAACTTGGACTGCTGCCGGTCCTCTACGAGACGCCTTCCGAGACGACGACTCCGATACAGGTCTTTTACCAGGTGACGGCCCCGATAGCGCAATCGTTTGAGGGCGCGGCTGCGGGCGTCCCAACCCCGAGGGGCCATAGCGAGCTCTTCTGTTTTCTTACGATGGTCTGGTTTGCGGGGCTGATCTTCTTTGCAAGCCTTTGGGTTAGAAGCCGGATGAGGTTTGCCCGCGCGCTCAAAGCCGGGAGACGAGTCTTCGCCGGAAAAGAGTTCGAGATACTGAGAAGAGTGCAGTCGTGGCTCTTCATAGGGCGCGAAGTGGGGCTTGTGCTCTCGCCCGGCATTATCGAGCCGGGAGTATGGGGCATATGGAGGCCGGTAGTGATCCTGCCCGAAACGATCTCTTCTCACCTGAGCGATGCCGAGCTTGAGTCTGTCGTCATGCACGAGCTTGTGCATGTCCTGAGGCGGGACAATCTCATAAGCAGCTTTCAGATGGTCGTCTGCTGCGCATTCTGGTTTCACCCTTTCTCCTGGCTTATAGATCGCAGACTCCTGGTCGAGCGGGAGCGCGCCTGTGATGAGAGGGTCATAGAGCTTGGAGGAAGGTCGCAAGTCTATGCCGCGAGCCTTCTGAAAGTCCTGCGCTTTTGCCTGGGAACGAAGATGGCCGGGGTCTCTGCGGCCTCGGGATCGAACCTTCGACGGAGGATTGAACAGATCATGGCTGACAGTGAAAACAAGAGTCTCTCTATCTCACAGCGCGTCCTTGTCTGCACTATCGCGGCTGTGGTCATAGGC
>DASTET010000966.1:0-2786 GCA_035709445.1 Blastocatellia bacterium
CGTTGTAGAGAGCTATTATGCCGCCGATGTAGCTCGGCAGCTCTACAAGGACCACATCACCCGGATCGAGCAACACGCGCGATACGAGGTCGAGCCCCTGTTGCGATCCGGTCGTCATCACCACCTGAGAGACAGAGGCCCTCTCGACGCCGCGCTCGCGCATGGTCTCGGCCACCTTTTCAACGAGCGAGCTCTGGCCGCGGGTAGGGCCGTATTGTAATGTGAATTTGCCCTTTTCTCGGATGACTCGCGCGGCGATCTCGGCCAGCTCTTCCTGAGGAAAGGTCTCCGCCGAGGGCGCTCCCGCGGCAAGGGCGATGACATCGCCCCGCCCCAGAAGCGCCGTTAGCTTGCGAATCGCGTTAGGCCGCAGGGCCCGGCCCATTCGCGAAAGTATCTTCTCGTAATGATCCATCGATTAGATCTTCCCCGATACTCATTTCACTTCAAAAGCAAGATCGACCTGAAGCTTAGGTTGTGACGGATCGTTGGAGTTTATCGTGACCGACTTGATGTGCGGACCGGGATTCTTGCCGGTCTCGACCTTCACTTTGATTGAGCCCGCCTTACCAGGCGGGAGGACTTTCGGAAAGTCCACAGCCGTGCACCCTCAGCTAGGCACGACGGATTCGATCTTCAGCTCGGACTTGCCGACGTTCTTCACCACAATCGTGCGATTGATGGTCTTTTCCATCGGCTGCTTGCCGAAGTCTATCCTGGTCGAACCCACAAAGATCTTCGGCGCGTTGGCCGGAGGCGGAGGCTGCGCCGCCGCAGGGGCAACGGTCGTAGTGGCCGCAGGCGGAGCCTGGACCGGCGCGGCGACAGGCTGTTGCGAAACCTTCTGCGGGGCCGACTGAGGCGCGGCCTGTTGCGCCTGCCGTGATGTGTTACTCGCAGGCGGATTGGGCGACTCCCCGCCAGGAGAGCAAGCGCACGTCAATCCCGCCAGCGCGAGGGGCAATATGTAAAGCTTTCTGACGCGGTTTATCATAGCGCAGATAATTTAGCACAGAATAATCGGAAGCCAGAAGCCAGAAGCCAGAAGCCAGAATCTCTCGCCTCCTTTCTCGGTTGAAGCCGAGTGCAAAAGTTCAGAATCATTCTCGACCATCTTCTGACTTCTGGCTTCTGGCTTCTGGCTTCTTTATCCAAACCAGAGTTGCCCCCCAGCCTCCGGCTTCCGGCGGGGCATCCCGGAACTCGACGACAAATGGCGTTCGAGCAAGGACGGTGCGAACCATCTCTCGCTGTACACCTATGCCTTTGCCGTGAATAATCCTGACCCGGCTAACGCCCCGCCGGTGCGCCTCTTCCAGGTAGTCCTCGACAACCGCTTTCGCCTGTCTCGGAGGGATGGAATGGAGATCGATCTCGTCGCGGAACTCTATGACGACCGGTTCGGGAAACGGGTTAAAAGGATCGAGATCGTCCTCCGGTTCCTGTGACGCTTCGGGCGCTCTTGACTTAAAAAGCCTGCGCAGGAGATCGAAAATCATGGAAGCAATGATATTTCTACGCACTTGCGGCCACAAGCTTCTGAAGATTCTTCTATGATTTCAGGCAGATAATTCGTCCATGCCAGTAGGAAAATTATATGATGGAGATCGGATATGGACTTCGATGTGATAGTGATCGGCAGCGGCTTCGGGGGCGCAATCACCGCCTGCCGTCTTGCGGAGCGGGGCTACAGGGTCCTCATCCTTGAGCGCGGTCGCGAGTGGGACAAGAACACTTATCCGAGAGAGGCCGATGACCCCTGGATATGGCATAACGACAAGCCCGAAAAGCTGAATGGATGGGTCGATTTTCGGATATTCCCCAATATGACGGTGGTACAGGGGGCCGGAGTCGGAGGCGGGTCATTGATCTACGCCAACATCTCGGTCGAAGCGCCGAAAAAGGTATTCGATCGGGGCTGGCCGCAGGAGATCACCTATGATGAGCTGAAGCCCCATTACGATACTGTCAAGGGGTTCATGAACGTCCAGCAGATGCCCAATAACCAGTGGAACCCGCGCACTCACCTGATGAAGGAAGGCGCGGACAAGACCGGCGCAGCCGCCCGGTTCAAGATGCTCGAAATGGCCGTGTCGTTCGATCCCGCTTTCAGTTTTAACCCCGACAATCCCCCCGATGAGACTCAAAGCAAAGAGTTCATCAATGCCCAGGGGGTCAAACAGGGCACCTGCGCGCATCTGGGGCTCTGCGACATAGGATGCCCGGTCGGCGCAAAAAACACCCTCGACCTGAACTATATCCCCTGGGCGAAAAAGCACGGGGCCGAGGTGCGCGCGCTTCACCTTGTCACAAAGATAGAGCAGGTAGAGGGCGGTTACCGCGTCTCATTCGACAGGCTCGCAAACGGGACGCGGACTGCCGGAAGCCACACCGCCCGCGTAGTCATCCTGGCCGCAGGCTCTCTCGGCTCGACCGAGCTGCTGCTCAGATGCCGCGATGCATACGGGACTCTTCCAAACATCAGCCGATTTCTCGGCAGGAACTGGAGCAGCAACGGCGATTTCCTGACGCCCGCGTTTTACGAGGATCGGAAAATATGGCCCGCAAGGGGGCCGACCATTTCCAGCACGATAGACTTTCTCGACGGCAGCCAGAACGGCCAGACCTACTGGATCGAAGACGGAGGCTTTCCTCACCTTCTCGGCAGCTTCTTTACGGGCGGGCTCGCGCGCGCGTTGAAAGAACTTCCTGTAGAGACGCTCATAAGAGCGATACAGGAGACCGTGCGCAATGTCGAGCCGGGCCGCAATATCATGCCCTGGTTC
>DASTET010000967.1:0-4658 GCA_035709445.1 Blastocatellia bacterium
ATGCTGTTTGCGCTGCCTGCGGCGCTCGCAATGATGCGCGCCGAGAGCCGCGAGGCCCGGCTCTTTTTCGGCTTTGCCGCAATCGTGATGGTCATCGCGGCGATTGCCTCGCTTTCGAGGGGCGGGATGATAAGCCTCGCAGCTACGGTCATATTCCTCATTGTCTGGAGATGGAAGATAAATTCTGAAATTCGCCGCAGCCGCTCTGTATATGTCGATGGGCGTTCATCGAGGATCGTCTCATTTATCAGGTCGGGGGCCGTCGCCGTCGCTGTGATTGCGGTCATCTCGGTGGGGTTGATGTGGGTGGGGCCGGATCGCATCGCCGAAAGGGTTACGAGTGGCAGCCTGACGGGCGATGCGGGAGAGACTTTTTATGCGAGCCGGGGTTGGATATGGCGCGACACAATCTCGATGATCCGCGACAACCCGGTGCTTGGCGTTGGGTTTGGCGCATACGAAACGGTCTATCCCATCTACAGCCAGACGAGCGGCACGCTCATCGTCGGCCAGGCGCATAATGATTACCTGCAAATCCTTGCCGACTGCGGTCTGATCGGAGGGCTTCTGGCCGGGTGGTTTATATGGCAGGTATCGGGCTCGATCTCGCGCGGCGTCCGCTCGCGCGACCGCCTGCTTGCCGGGCTTGCAATGGGCGCGAGCGCGGGCGTGTTCGCCATAATGGTCCACAGCTTCCTCGATTTCAATCTTCAATTGATATCGAATGCTTTGCTCTTCATGATGCTTCTATCGGTAGTCTTTCAGGTCGAGCGTCTCACAACCGCCGGGCGTAAAACAGGGATCGAAGCCCCCGCTCGCGGCGCGTCGAGCCGCGCGGGCGCTCTTTTGAGCCGGTGATGATGGCAGTGAGGTGTCGTTATGAAAACAGGTATAGGTTTTATTCGGGTACGCTACTTTGAATTGGGCAGGCGCGCGCTGCTCGTGATGCTTGCGGTCTTCATATCGGGCGCGGCGAAGGTTTCGAGCAATCAAGAAGGCCGCCCGCCACAGACCGAGCCGCCCTCCGTTCGCGAAGACGCCTCGAAAAACTCGACGAGGCCCGCCGTCAACTCGTCTGTCTTTGTCGCGTCGAGCGAGGACTACCGCATAGGGCCGAGCGACGTGCTCGATATAAAGATAGAGGATGCGCCCGAACTGTCGGGCCCGAGCACGGTGAGCGAGAGCGGGGTCATCGAGCTGCATTTTCTGGGCAAGATCATGGCGAAAGAGAAGACGCCCGAAGAGCTTGCTGGTCTCATAGCCGAAGCCCTGCGCAAGGCGGAGTACCTGAAGAACCCGCGCGTCGTCGTGACCGTCTCCGAATACAACAGCCGGTCTTTTTATATACTCGGGTCGGTCCGCAATCCCGGCGTCTACAAAATAAAGGGCAAGGCCGATATGCTCACCCTTATAGTCCTTGCGGGCGGGCTGCCGGATAGTCACGGCTCGACCGCCTTCATATTCCGCAGAGATCAGGCTGCCGAAGATACTGCTGACCCGGCAAACCCGCAGACGGCGTCAAGCGACGGGCAGTCCACTGACGGGAACGGTTATCAGTTGCAGACGGCCAATATCAGCGGGCTGATGAAAGGCATACTGAAGAATAATCTGCCGCTCCAGCCCGGCGATATAGTCAATATCCCGCCCCCGAATGTATTCTTTGTCGGCGGCGAAGTCCTCGCGCCGGGATCGTTCCCTCTGAAAGAAGGCACGACGCTCAGACAGGCGATCTCGATGGCGCAGGGCATGACTTTCAAGGCGGCGCCGGGTCGCGGCGTGATATTCCGCGAGGACCCGGCCACCGGCCAGCAACAGGAGATACGAGTCGATATATCTGCGGTGATGAGCAACAAGAAGCCCGACATTCCCCTCAAGGCTAACGACATCATCGTGGTCCCCGACAGCCGCCTGAAGGCCGTAGGCGGCGCGCTGCTCTCTGCCTTCGGCATGGCGACGGTCAACCGAGGGGCTGTTATACGCTGAAGCGAAACATGGAATAATTCGGTGAGAGGCGGAGGGCGGTTGTCGCTCTTCGCAGGAGAACAGGTATATGGGAGACGAAAGGTACGAGCTTGAGAAAGTGTCCCCCCAGGATGAGGCCCCGCTTGCGCGCCCCGGCTACCCCAGGATCACCGGCTATCCTGACATGGGAGCCTACGGGTACGGATACGGCGCTGAGAAGGGTGCCGTCAACCTCCATAACATCTGGCGGATAATCCGTAAACGGAAATGGCTGATCCTCGTCATAACGGTCATAGTGACTTCGGTCGCTACGGTCGAAGTCTACCGCACAAAGTCGCTCTATCAGGCGACGGCGTCGGTCGAGGTCCGCAGAGAGTCGACGACTCTTGTCAAGACCGCCGATGTTCTCGTGCAGAGCGACGATCTCGACATGATGAACACCTACATGTTCACTATAAAGAGCCGCCCCCTGTTGCAGGATGTTGCGACGAATCTCAAGCTGGACCAGAACCCTCAGTTCCTGAATGTGACTCAGCGCAAATCGATCTGGGAAGCGCTACGGACTATAGGCAACAAGTTCGGGCTGAGCGCGCCCGCTATCGGCGCGGACCCGGCGTCGAATACGGCGGCCACTTCTCAGGCGGGCGGCGATGAGACCGCGCGGCTTGCTCCTTATGTGGGCGTGCTTACTGCGAACCTGAGAGTCGACCAGGTGCCGCGAGCGCGGCTGCTTGCCATCTCGTTCGTCCACACCGAGCCTGATATCGCGGCTAAGGTGGCCAACGGCGTCGCCGAGACCTTCATCGACCGCAACTTCACAAGCAAGACCCAGAAATATACCAGGGCGACCGAGTGGCTCGACCGCCGCACGAGGGAGTTGAAGGCGAAGGTCGAGCAGTCGGAAAAAGCGCTCGCCGATTATGTGCGCGATCAGGGCTTCTCGTTTTCGGGCGGCAAAGAGAACCTGGCCACCGACAAGTTCTTGCGCCTGCACGACCAGGTCCAGCGGGCCGAGACCGACCGCGCGCTCAAGCAGTCTCTCTACGAGGTCGTCAAGGCGGGCAATGTCGATCAGCTTCCCGAAACCTATACGGATGCACAACTGGGCGAGCTTCAAAAGAAGCTCCGAGAGCTTAAGATCACAGCCGCCGAGCTGGATGTGAAATTCGGGCGCAATAACCCTAAAGTCGTCGAGGTCGCTCAGAAGATAGCCGCGCTCGAAACGCAGATCGAGACGAGCCGGAGGACGCTTGAGAGCCGGCTGCGCGCCGAGTACGAACAGGCGCTCAGACAGGAGAAGGCCCTCAAGGAGATTCTCGAAAGGACAAAGTCCGAGACCGCGCAGCAGAATCAGGCCGAGATCAAGTTCAACCTCCTCAAGCAGGAGGTCGACACTAACAAGTCGCTCTATACCGAGTTTTTGCAGAAGACCAGCCAGGCCGATATCCAGCTCGCCGAGCAGCATAACAACCTGTCGCTGGCCGAACCGGCCGTCTCTCCGAACTCGCCCATAGGGCCGCAGCGGCTCAGAACCATACTGATCTGGCTATTCCTGAGCCTGACCGGAGGGGTGGGGCTCGCCTTCTTCCTCGAATATCTCGATAACACGATCAAGACCGTTGAGGACGTGAGCCGGTACGTTCAATTGCCGGCGCTCGGCGTCATCCCTTCAATCAATGACCGGAAGATTCGCGGGATCTCCTCGAGCAGGAACGGCAAGCGACGTGCGCTCGCGGCGGGCGCGACGAACGGCAAGGAGCTTGTGCGGCCCGCCGGGGTGCTGGCGCTCGATAGCCGCTCTTCGATAGCGGAGGCTTACCGGGTGCTCAGGACTTCGGTGCTGCTGTCGTCGGCAGGCGGGCCGCCGAAGATACTGCTTGTGACGAGCGGGCGGCCATCGGAAGGGAAGTCCACGACGACGATCAACACCGCCATCAGCATGGCCCAGCTCGGCGCGAAGGTCCTGATAATCGATTGCGACCTGCGAAAGCCGTCCGTACACAGGGTGTTCGGCATCGATCACGCGCGCGGGCTATCGACCTATCTCTCGCGCGACGTCGATATCGAGGGCCTGATTCAGAACCTGCCCATCAAAAACCTGTCGCTGCTGCCGAGCGGCGCGGTCCCGCCAAACGCGGCGGAGCTTATAAGCTCGGAGAAGATGAAGCACCTGCTGGCGATGCTCGCGGAGCAATACGATCACATATTGATCGATTCGCCTCCGCTGATGCACGTGACCGACCCGGTGATACTCTCGACGATGGTCGACGGGGTGATACTCGTAGTGCACGGCGGGAAGAGCACGCGCGAGATGGTGAGGCGGTCGCGGCAAGACCTTGCGGCCGTCGGCGCGAAGATATTCGGCGTCGTGCTCAATAACGTCGACCTGCGCGGCGACGGCTACGACGATTACTACTACGACCGCTACTACGGCGAGTACGAGCAGGAGAGGGAAGTCACGAGCGGCGATTGATACACGCTCAAAGCAGGGAAGTTTGAAACCCCGAGATAAAGTACAAGTGATGGAAACGGCAAGCAGGGCCGCCTCTTCTGTAGCAGCGGGGCCGGAACGCAAACCTTATTCTTTACCCGACCAGCCACTGATCAGTATACGGCCGAGTCGAAAATGGGTTGCGCTCGATCTGGCGGACCTATGGGCGTATCGCGAGCTGCTCTATTTTTTGATGTGGCGCGAC
>DASTET010000968.1:0-5130 GCA_035709445.1 Blastocatellia bacterium
ATTCTGACGGCACAATGGCCTTCGAGATCGCAGGCTCGACCGATCCTGTGCGAGCAAAGATAGCCTTGCTTGCTACCGGGGCGAGCGTCGATCTCGCTTCGGGGCTCGGCCTCATCGAGCACCCCGCCCCCGGCGCAATCGCGCTCCGATGTTATGTGCGCTCGTCGTTTGATATAGACCGGCTGATAATCTCTTATGACCGGACTATCACTCCGGGTTATGGCTGGATATTCCCGCTCGGAAGGGGCGAATACAATGTCGGGTGCGGCGTTCGATACAGGGAAAGCGAGATCGCGCGCGTGAACCTGCGTCAGGCTTACGAGCTCTTCATCAAGAGCTTTCCTCTGGCAGCCGCCCTGATGAAGCGGGCCGAATCCGTCACCCCGCTTCGGGGCGCTATGCTCCGCTGCGGGCTCAAGGGCGCAAGCACGCTCGGACCGGGCAACATGATGGTCATAGGCGAGATGATCGGCGCGACCTTCCCTTTCACGGGCGAAGGCATAGGCAAAGCCATGGAGACCGGAGAGATTGCCGCCGATATTTCTCACCGCGCGCTTTCGACCGGCGACTTCTCCTGCCTCGCCCGGTTCCCCTCGCGCATAGAGCGCGAGATGAAGCCTAAATACCGGGGCTATCTCCTCGCCGAAGACTGGCTCTCCAAGCCCTGGCTCAATGATCTTGTCGCGCGCAGGATACGCCGCAGCCGTTATCTTCAAGAATCCATCGCAGGCATCGTCAACGAGACCGCCGACCCGCGAGAGACTTTCTCTCTTCGAGGCGTCCTCCTGAGCTTTGTGAAGTGAGCCTCATACAGGGCCGGGCTGCGGGCTTTCGCCCAGCCTGCTGCGCAAGTTTACCCATAGCCATCTCAGCTTATTCGTTTGATCCCCACTTATTTATAGCCTTACGGCCCATATTGATTCGGCATCTGTGTTGCACTGACATAATATTGAGCGCAACCTGTCTGCAAATACGGCAGCCCGGCAGGCTTGCCAGAAAGGTCCGGCAGTGGCCGGAAAAACGCTGGAGAAAATGTATGAAGCTACTAATAGCCATAGATTCTTCGCCTTCAACCGATACGATCATAAGCGAAGTCGCGGCGCGGCCCTGGCCTGAGGCGACCTCGGCCCGCGTGCTCAATGTCGTCGATACACGTCTGGTCGCAACCGATTTCGTAGACGTCGATGCCTACTCCAAGTCCGAAGTCTCAGCGGCCCGCGCGCTTGTCGAATCGCATGCCCTTCGGCTCACATCTCAGGGTATAAACTCGATAGGCGTGGTGCTCGAAGGATATCCGCGCACAAAGATCGTAGAGTACGCGCGCGAGTGGGACGCTGATCTCATATTCGTCGGCTCGCACGGGCACAGCAGCCTCACCCGGTTCTTCCTCGGCAGCATAGCCAAAGCCGTCACCCGGTATGCGCCCTGCTCGGTCGAGATTGTTCGCTCGACCGGACACAGGTGGACCGAGGGCAGGCCGGGCATGAAGGTACTGCTGGCCACGGACGGATCGGCGTGCTCGGTCGCGGCGGCGCGTTCGGTCGCATCTCGCCCCTGGCCCGAAGGGACCGAGGTCAGGGTCGTGAGCGCAGTCGATCTCGTAGTCCCCGTGATAGAGCCCTGGTACGGCGCGCCCGAGCTCTTAGGCCGCATCGAGCGAGAGACATCGAAGCTGGCCGAGCAGGCGATCAGGACGGGCGTCGGTATAATAAGCGATGCGGGATTGCGCACGTCGGAATCGGTCCTCGTCGGCAACCCCAAGGTGAGCATTCTCGATGAAGCAAAGGATTGGGACGCGGACCTCGTGATCGTAGGTTCTCACGGTCGTCGCGGGATAGACCGCGCGATACAGGGGAGCGTCTCCGAAGCCGTCGCCCTGCACGCGCACTGCTCGGTCGAGGTAATTCGCGAGCGCGATAACCTCTATTGAAACCATAAGAGAATTGGAGAGAATCTACAGGATTATTCTTCTGGCAATCCTGAAAATTCTCTCCATTTACAATGCGCGGGTTCAGAAGAGGGGCTCTTTAGGTTTTAGCTTTTTGCTCCACGGGTCGGGATTGTTTGAAGACTCCCTGCGTGTGCCGGTTTCCGGGTGCGTCAGTTTGAGCACGCTCGGCAGCGTGCTTGACTCGAACTCCGCCGAGGTGCCGGTGAAGACTATTCTTCCGTCTTCGAGCACCATCACTTTTGTTTGAGA
This sequence comes from Blastocatellia bacterium, assembly GCA_035709445.1. GTDB lineage: Bacteria > Acidobacteriota > Blastocatellia > UBA7656 > UBA7656 > DASTET01. The sequence continues at coordinate 2,201 of DASTET010000968.1, forward strand.
TGCGCGGCCTCCTTCGCCCTCTAAAATGGCGACCTCTTCGTTCGGAAGCTCCGCCGCGTGATGCGAGACGAGGTAAGGAATCTGGTGAAGCTCTTTTGTTACGAGCAACGATGAGATGTCGTGAACATCGCGCGCCCGAATTATCAGGTCGAGCACCTGGCGAGAGTTTATCGGGTCGAGCCCCGACGTCGGCTCATCAAAGAGCATGATCGAAGGCCAGCCGACGAGCGCGCGTGCAAGCTCGAGACGGCGGCGCATGCCTATCGAAAGCTCTTCGGGCAGCTTCTCCGTGTCTTCCTCAAGACCTACGAACCGGAGTATCTCCATCACAGCCGGATCGATCTCATCTTCCGGCAAGTTGTGTTCTACGAGCCGGTAAGCGGTATTCTCGTAAACGTCGAGGGCCGTAAAGAGGGTGTCCTCCTGAAAGACCAGCCCCATCCTGCGGCTTCGTATATCTAAAAGCTCGGTCTCGGTGAGCGAGTTTATCTTCCGCCCATCGATGAATATCTCTCCCTGGTCGGGCTGCAAAAGTCCTATGGCCAGGTGCAGAAGCACGCTCTTGCCCGACCCTGAGTTGCCCGTTATGACGATCATCTGGCCCCGGTCGAGCTTGAAGCTGACGTTATCCAGCGTGAAGCGGTCTTCAAAGCTCACACTGACGCCTCTGAATTCCAGCGCTGGCGCGCTCGAATCTACTGCTGAACTCATGATAGGTCTGCCATCACATTGTCGGAAATGTCATCTGGCCTTCGGATGCCGACTGGCAGGTCAAACAGAGAGAGACTGCCGGGTCGGCCGCCAATCGCTTGCGGTTGATCTTTTCGCCGCAGACGGCGCAAATCCCGTAGCTGCCAGCCTTGAGACGGCCGAGCGCCTCGTCGGTCTCGCGCAGCCGCCGTCTGAGCGCGTCGCGGTGGCTGAATTCCAGCTCTCGCATCTCGTCTTCGGAAGGCGACCCCCGTTCTCGATGCCCCTCGGTCAGCGGGCCGTCCGTCCGCGATTCGGCCACGAGCGCCTCAATGATCGCGTGCCTTTCGGAACGTAGCCGGTCTTCCAGTCCTGCCGATTGCGATAAAGGATTATTATTACTACCTTTCATAAAATACACCTCACCTGTTTGCTTATCTCAAGCGGTTTAAATTGCCGCGCCACCGTGCGGCCTTACACCGGATAATATGCAATGATTGTGCCCGCTTTTTTGAGGAATTTTTCGCGCCCGCGGGTGGTGACTTAATCCCGGTCTAATATCCTGGCAAGCGTCACGAGGAGTTTGTCGGCAGTATAAGGTTTAGAAAGAAAGATCTTCACGCCAAGACCGGCGACGTCAGACGCCCTGCCCTCGGAGCGAAGCCCGCTCGTGGCGATGATCTTTATATTCGGGTTCATCTTTTTGAGTATCCGGATCGTCATCAGCCCATCCATATGCGGCATGCCGAGGTCGGTAAGCACAACCTTTATATCATCTTTATGCTCGGCATAAAGCGCCACGGCTTCCGTGCCGTCGTTTGCGGTTATCGCCCTGTACCCGTACGCCTCAAGCGTCCCTTTCGCGATCTCAAGTATCGCCGCCTCGTCATCTACTACCAGGACGAGCTCGCCCTGACCGAGCGGCAGGCTGTCAGGCGCTTCGCGGATCTGCCGGGCCTGCGGCGATTCGATGGCGGGGATAAATATACCGAAGCTCGTCCCCTTGCCGACCTCGCTATAGACGTTTATAAAGCCGCCGTGGCTTTTGACGATCCCGAGCGCGGTCGATAGCCCAAGCCCCGTCCCTTCGCCGTGATGTTTGGTTGTAAAGAACGGCTCGAATATCTTGCCCACGACGTGATCGGGCATGCCCTCTCCCGTATCGGCGACCGTTATGTGGACATAGCGGCCGGGCCTCGCCTCGATATTCATGCGAGCATAGTTTTCGTCTATGTAGCTGTTGTCGGCCCGTATGATGAGCCTGCCGCCTTGAGGCATCGCATCGCGCGCGTTGACGCAGAGGTTCATAAGCACCTGGTGAAGCTGTGTGGCATCGCCGGTCACCGCGCGCAGATCGTCGGCTATATCGTATTCGATCTCGATCGATTTCGGCAGGGTGTCTTTCAGGATTTTGACCACTTCTTTGATGATGTGCTTGGGCTGAAGCAGTATGCGCTCGCCCTCGACCCCCTTGGCAAACGAAAGCACCTGGCTCACGAGCCCCGCGCCGCGCTCCGCGCTCTTGAGCAGCGTCGAGAGCCATCGCTGGCTCTCCTCGTCGGTCACCTTCATCTGGAGTATTCGCACGGCCATCAGTATTGGCGAGAGAATGTTGTTGAGGTCGTGCGCTATCCCGCCCGCGAGCGTGCCTATGCTCTCCATGCGCTGCGCGCGGAGGAACTGAGTCTCGATCTTTTTCCTCTCAGTTATGTCGGTGTTTATGACCAGTATCGATCTGGGCTGGTCGTGCTCGTCGCGCACGAGCGTCCAGTGGCTTTCGACTATGATCTCTTTGCCGTCTTTGGTGAGATGGCGAAGCTCGCCGCTCCACTCGCCTTTTTCGAGCAGCGCCTTTCTCGCCTTCTCAAAATGATTCGTCCTCCCGCTGTAGAGCAGCTCGAGTATGTCTTTGCCTACGACCTCCTCCGACGTCCACCCATAGAGGCGCTCGGCCCCCTCGTTCCAGAAGAGTATCTTATTTTCGAGCGTGCGGACCAGGATCGCCTCCTGCGCGTGATCGAGCAGCGTGGCCTGCTCGCGCAACTGCTCTTCGGCGCGCTTGCGCTCTGTTATGTCGGTGCGGATCGCGACATACTGGTAGGGATTTCCACGGTCGTTCAAAAACGGCACGATCGTAGTATCGACCCAGTAGAAAGAGCCGTCTTTGGCCCTGTTCTTGATCTCGCCTTTCCACACCATTCCGCTTGCGATGGTGGTCCAGAGGTTTCTAATAAATTCTT
>DASTET010000969.1:0-4455 GCA_035709445.1 Blastocatellia bacterium
TTGCTGAAGATGAAGACCGTTCTGCCGCCTTCGCGTCTTATGTCCTCGATGTTGAAACCTCGGCAGCGCAGGAAGCTTGCGAGATTCAGATCTGTCGTCTCGTAGGATTGGCAAGGCACTTCGATAGCTTTCATCTTTTTCATCCTCCTTTCATCGTTATGCCCCGGCTATCAGCTTTCCCCGACTCGACGCCGCGCCCTCGAACAGGGCTGGTTCTCTTAAACGGGCGCGGCGCCTGATGGCCGGGTCATTTAATCTGGTTTGCAGGTAGCTTCGACACTCGACCGGTTGCTACTCTACGGGCAGGTGATCGTCCCGCCGCAATCGTTCCCGCTGTTGCAGGCCAGTTCTGTAATGCACGCGATCGCATCATTCACGAGTGTAAGGAGGCTGTCGGCGTCTTCCTGGGAAATCTTCGGCTTGGGCGCGTTGAGCAGGTCGTTGACCTTGGCCCTGTATTCGTTCAGCTTCTCAAGGGCGTCGCAGAACTTCGCCTGGTTGATCTTGGCCCTGGCGTCATCGACCTTGGATAGAAGCGTTGCGCGGTCCTTGGCGGAGATGTCTACAGCCTCTGTTTGCGACCTGAGCGAGTCGAGTAACAACTGGCAGGTCGGGATATCAGCATTCGCGGGAGTCACGCCGACCAGCATGGCCAGCGCCAATATAATAACTGCTGAGAAACTTGCGATTTTCATGGTGGTCTCCTTTGTTGTCTTCATCCTGGTGTTCATCGTTTGTTCCTGGTTTGCGGGCCCCTCCTGGGCCTGCTTGCTTGCTATCGTTTAAGCCCTGGCAGGCCAGGGACTGCTTGATTGCCAATCTCTCTGGCCTGCCCCGGTTGGAATCGGGGCGCAGCCTGATTTGAACCGCGCTGCGCCCCCGCGTGAGACGGGTCGGTTATGGCGTGACCCGGAATATGCCCCACAGCCCTCCGTCGAACTGGAAGCCCGACAGGGTCTTGTAGAGGAAATCGCCCGTGATACGGAATTTGCCGCCCGCCCCGTTCTGCGGAACTATGTTGAAGTTGGCCGAGGCGCCAAATCCCCATTGATTGCCGTAGAATTCCGACAGCGGATTCGACCCTATGCGAGTCGATCCATTGATCCACGGCTCCTCCTGCCAGACGTGGCCGTGCAGCAGGAAGACGTTGTTGCGCTGGTGCCCGCCCGATTGCAGCACGCGGAACCGGACAGGGGTTCCCGCTTTCGCGGTAAAGATCGGCGTCTGAGGATCGCCGCCTACCTGCGTGTTCGACAGCGCATTTGTGAAGTCAACAGTGCGCGTGAATTGCAGCGTGGAATCGGGCGCGTGGCCCATGCGGAACCATATAGGCTCGGTGCGATAGTTGAATCCCTTCTGGCCCGAATCCTCCGCGTCTTCCTGATTCGCGGTCAGAGGGATGGCCGAACCGTCACCGAATCTCAGGTTGATGTCGGTCTGGAACTGGAGCACGAATTCGCGGAAGCTGCCCTGGCCCGGCACTGTGACCGTCGCCTGCGCGCGCGAGCTTGCGTCTTCGACCCAGGTTGAGCCTTGCGGCTCGATTATCAATGATCCGATCGCGCCCTTGTTGCTGTGCTTGATCGGGTCGGACGAGATCAAAGCGACCGCGCCGAACTCGACGGGCGTCGCAACGAGCTGGTCGTTTGAGTTCATACGCAGATCGCCCGCATACCACTTGTACTTGACGACGCCACCGGGCGGAGCCGTCTGGATCGGGTTGAAGCCGACGTTTGCTCCGTCGCTGCTCGTCTGGTCATAGGCGAGCAGTTGCGCGTGCAACCCGACGTTGTTTGAAGGCGCGACCTGATTCGCGTTGAAGAAGTTGACGATCATCGGCATGGTGTTGAACCCGGCGAGGTCGGGCAGCATCGCGGGCAGCGCGTTGTTGAGCGTCAGCTCTATGCAATCGCCCGCGTTTGCTCGAATCACCAGAGGCTCTATGGGCACGCCCGCCTTCAGCTTCCCGTTCTTAAGGTCTTCGGACCTCACGTAGAGGATCGCCGTGGGATCGTTGAGCGGCCCGCCGTTCATCGTGCGAGAGTTATAGATGAGCGTTCCGCCTGTCAGCGCCTGTTGGGCGGTCACGGCGGTGACGTTGATCTTCCGGTCGGGAGCCGACCTCGGGCAGACGCCGTTGAAGTCCCTGTTGTTGGCGGGACTCGCCGCCTTGCCGTCCGGGTTTGAGGGCAATGTGAGCAGGTCCGGCTGCAACCCTGCGCCGCCGTTGTAGGCTCGAAGGATGCCCCACACGCCGGTCCACTGGCCGTCAGAGGACGCGCTCGGCTGATAGAGGTAGTCTGCAAAACTGACACCTCCCTTTACCGCCGACAGCCCCGGCACTATGAACTCGAAGTGCTCGGATATGCCGGCCATCTGCGACGACTTGAAGCCGGAGTTCGGTTCCGATGGCTCAAAGAGCCACTTGATCCCGTTGAAGTTGAAGTTGTGGCCTTCCTCGTGCGCTCCGACGAGCATACGAATCTGCACGCGGTCTTCTTCATATGCTCGCAGCAGCGGCGTAAACGGGTCGCCCGGCTGCACGCCTCCCGTGAGCGGAGGATAGAAGTTCGGCTGCACGTTGAAGTCCGCATCGGCCCTTGTGATGTTCGACAGGAACACCTTCGACAGGTCTCCTGCGTCGCCCGCCGCCTGCATGTTGGTCTGCGGATCGCGGACGCGAAGCGCGACAGGCTCGTCGCGATAGTTGACCACCTGCGTCCCCGGCTCGGCTGCCGATATGGCTTCGGGACAGGGCAGCGGGAACCCGCCGGGGCACTCCGGGGCCGGCTTCAACAGGAACGGAAGACCTATCTCGTCTTTCACAGGCGGGTTGATGACGTTGGCCGGATCGGGTATCGGATTGCCCTGAGCATCAACGCCGCCGCCCGCCTTGTAGGCATGCTGGAAGTCGGCAAACTCGAGCATAAACTCGCGATAGCTGTCTGCCGGATTGGCCGTCAGAATGTCTGCCATGAAGCTTGTCGGGCCTCCGTCAAAGCGGGTGCCGAAGATCTCGCCGGTCTGCGAATGCCGCCACTGCGAGCCTTCCGGCTCGATCACAAGCCCGGCATAGAGCCCGACCTGCTGGTGAGTCGAGGGGCCGAAGTGGTCGTGCGTGAAGACTGTCCGCAGCGTCCTGTCCTCGCCCAGGTTGTTTAACACATTGTCTGCGAACCAGCGTTGGACGGTGGTCTGCGCGCCGACAGTGCCGAAGAACGGGTGCGGCTGGGCCGCTAGTATCGTCTTCGCCCCTCCGCCGAACGGAACGAGCCCGCCCGTCTCGTTGATCGCGTGGATGCGCTCAAGAACTTCGTCGGGGCTGAAGGTCCCGTCCTCATAATTCCAGCCGTTGCCCGCGCCGTCCGAGCTTGTGACGTCGAACTTCACGAGGTGTATGTGCTGGCCGATTATGTCTGTCGGCGTGCGCACCTGATAGTCGTCCAGCGCATAGATGTTGGGCACGAGGTTCGTATGGTAGAACGTTATGCAGTCGTTCGTATTCGCGCGGAAGAAGAAGGGCTCGGGCGGGCGTGTCCCGGCGATAGTCGGGGCGACGTCGTCCCACAGCGCGAGCATGCGCTGTTGCGGGAAGTGCCACCCGGCCTTGTTCAGCTTGATGTCGAACTGAAAGACTGCAGCCTTGTATGAGCGGGGTCTCCCGGCAGGATTCCCGTTATCGTCGACGCAGGGGTCTGCGAACGGCGCGCCGGGCTGCGGGGGAAGTCCGTTTGTGATGAAGTTGGCCGGGGTTCCGTCCGGCTTGAAGCTCGGGTGCACGCGCTGCGCGTGGAAATTCATCGCAGCCAGCTCTACGGGCGCTCCCGTTTCGGGGATCGCCTGCGCATTGGCCGTCAGAAGTACCTTGTCGAAATCGAGCCGCGTCTCGAAGTGAACGGTCGTCCCGTCGGTTATGATGTGGCGCGGAAGCCCTCCGTCGTCGATGGTGTCGAGCGGCGGATGCGGCGGGCGGTGTCCGGCCTGTCCGGGGATAAAGAACGGAAAGCCGGGATTGCCTGTGCCGTTGATGACCGCGTTGCCGTTGACTATTGAGACCTGCGCCTGCGGCATCGGAGCCATGGCCAGCGTCGGGAGCGGGACGAGTCCGGGAATGGGAGTGCCCGCGGCTATCTCGCCATCGGGGAGCGCGCGCGAGCCCGCCGCCGGGCGCCCGTCTCCATCGAGATGGGTCCCGGTCTCTAACACGTCGTGGACCCTCCAGAGCGCCCACATCCCCATAGCGAAGTGCGGATAGAAGTGGCAGTGGAATATAGAATCGCCTGCGGTCTGGTTGCGGTTTCCGCTGCCGTTGTGAACTATCTCGGTCGTAAAGCCCGTGCCCGGCCCGAGCGCCTGGCTGTCGAGATAGGCCGAGTTGTCGCTATCCGGCGTGTGGAGCCATTGATGAGCATGCAGGTGGTGTATGTGGTGCTCTTTCGACCCGCCGTGCAGTAT
>DASTET010000970.1:0-8778 GCA_035709445.1 Blastocatellia bacterium
AGCAACTCAACTCCAGTTGAGGATCCCTGCCGGGGGTTACGTGTTCGAGTTCCCGTTCGTCAGAAGGTGACGCCGGTTATCATCCATTACTAAATGGAGAAGATCGACAGGATTGACCGTAGAATCCTGTCGATCCCCTCCATCATAAGGCCCGGGTCGAACTCTCTCAGTCGTTAAAGAGCGACTGCAAGTTTAGTATCTGCGACAATATCGCGCCGAGAATAGCAAACTTGCCGTTCGAGTAACTACCATACTGATTGCGGCTGTAGTAGCCGTCTTCATAGCCGCGACGGAAGCCTTCGCGGAAGTAGTGGTTGTACTCGGCCTGGTCTATGTAATAGCCGTTGTAGCCGTAGTTGGCATCCTCATAGGCATAAGAGTCCTGGTAGTTGAAGCCCCAGCCATCCTCTCGGTCTGCCTGTCCGGCACGGTAGCCCTCCTCATAGCCATGATTGATGGCCTGGCGGAGCAAATCTGCGCCGTACTGATTCGTCTCATAGTACCTGCCACCACGATTGTAGCGATAGCTCGACGGGGTGTAGTAGTACGGATCACGATCGTAATCGTAGTTCCGCCGGTTCATAAGGTAGATCTGCTGCTGACGCAGCCGTTCGAGATACCGCTGCTGATAACGATACTGCGCCAGGCGTCTCTGTCGCTGTAGCGCCTGCGCGCGCTGCTCAGCGATACGCCGCCGCTGCTCCAACCGCTGCCGGTACTGCTCATTGCGCTGCCGCTGCTGCCTTATGAGCTGCTGTTGCTGCTGCTGTGACAACCGCTCCTGTCGCCGCTCCTGGCGCTGCTGTTGTCGCTCTGCGCGCTCGCGCTGCTGATCAATCCGCTCGCGCTGTTGCTGGCGCTGCTGCTCGATCTGCTGGCGCTGGCGCTGTCGTTCGAGCTGTTCGCGCTGCCGTTGCTGCTCGCGCTGTTGCTGAAGAATAAGCTCCTGCTGCGCACGCTGCTGCTGCTGCTGCTGCCTGTTGATCTGGCGTTGCTGTTGCTGCGTGGCGCGCTGTTGCTGTTTCTCCTGTTTTCGAATCTGCTGTTGCTGCGCCTCAACGGCGCGCTGTTGCTGTTTTTCCTGTTTCCTTTGCTGTTTCTGTATAGCCTTCTGTTCTTGTTTTTGCTGTTTTTTCTGGTTTTGCTGCGCGCTGGCCGGCTCGCTCATTCCAACAAGCGACACCGCGCTGATTGCGCCTGCCAACACAATTTTGCCGAAGCTCCCTAATCTCATTGCACTCTCCTTAAAATCCTGTCGCCCCACTCGTCATCCCCTATGTTTTCCACCAAAGGCAGCCACTCTTAAGATTCATTTCCCACTTATTGGGTTGCAACTCGCGTGCCGCTTTGTAAGTTCAAGAATATACGTTAATTATTAACACTGGATGTAATCGGTGGATACGCTCCCGTATGCGCGTGAACCTTATGGGATATGCCTGGACCGAAGCGAGACAGGGGCGTTCTGGTCGCCCAATTGCTCGAAACGCTCGTCTCAAATCCGCGTCCGATGGCCGCGATCCGCGGCTCAAACCATCGCCCGCACGCTCACCCGCTGGCCCGACACTTCGCCCTCCCACAGCACCTTGCTTTTGCACTCGTGGCGGAGGTACTTCCAGAGCGCGCCCCTCTCGTACTGGTCGAGGTCGCCCGGTATCAGGTCGAAGACCACGCGCGATGATACGACGATCAGCTTTCGCTTTGGCCGCGAGACCGCCACCGTAAGCCTTCGCGGCTCAAGAAGAAAATCGCTCTCCGTCCTTGCAAACTCGCGATCCGAGACCGTCGCAGAGACGATAACAAGCTCGCGCTCGCCGCCCTGAAATCGCTCGACCGTGTCTATCGACCCGGCAAGCTCAGGCAGCATCGCCCGCAGCAACGTCCTCTGCGCGCGGTGCGGCACGACCACGCCTATCCCGCCCGCGCCCTCAAGCTCAGGGTGATGCGCCGCAGCGCGGACGATCTCGCTTATCAACCCGGCTTCGAATCTGTTCTCGCGCTGCGAGCCGGTCTCGTCGTGCTCGACTATGACCAGCGGCCAGTCAGGCTCGAACGCGGCGCGAAGCCACCCGTCCGGCCCCTCGACCCCTTCGAGCCGCCTGCGGTTATTCGACCTGAAGTTTATCCCGTCCTCCGAATAAATGTAGCGTTCGAGAAATCCGGCGATCTCCGCCGGGATGCGGAACGACTCGTCAAGCGCGACGCTCCTGAACCCGAGCGCGCGCAGGTACTCGAAGATCGACAGGTGCGGTCGAGTCCGCTCGATGTCGCGGCGGCTGTCCTGGTCCCAGGCGTGTGCGAGTATCGGAGGCATCTGGCGGTGGTCGCCTATGGCGATGAACTGCCCGTCTTCGCGCAGAAAGGCAGCCGCCGTTATCGCTTCGGCTATGCCCATCTGCGACGCTTCGTCGACGACAACGAGGTCGAAGTACTCCTGCGACCAGTCGATGCTCTTTTTGCCCCGCGCGCTCTGCTTGACCATCTGGTAGAGCCCTCCGGGGGTGCCGCCTATCACGACCATCGGCTCCGATAGCAGCCTCTGCCACTGGCGCGTGGCCGACTCGCCGTCGCCTCGGTAAGGCGAGACAGAGATGATCTCGTCGGAAACGACCTCGCCGGGATCATTCGTTATCTTTACGACCTTCAGATGGTCGAGCGGCTCGAAGCGCGGGTCCGAAGGGTTGTGAATGCGAAGCTCGCGGGCGCGGCGGGCTATGCTTTCGAGCGCGATCAGCGTCGCCGCGTGAGTCTTTGCCGCGACCGCCACGCGAAACGGTCGCGTGCCGGTCTTGAGCGCAAGCGCCCGCGCGATGACGGCAAAGCCGAGAGTATGGCTCTTGCCCGTGCCGGGCGGCCCCTGGACGACGACCACCCGCTCTCGTATGGTTTCACCCACGACCTGCTGCTGCGCTCGGGTCAGCCCGTGAGGCGCTTGAGCGCGGGCGCAGGCTGCGGCCATCTCAAGCGCGAGCCGGAGCCGCTGAGGGCGAACAGGCCGCGCCTTTTTGCCTTCGCCCGGATCGCTCAGCCATCGGTATAAATAATTCGATCCCGCGTTCCTGCATGCTTCAAGGAATTTGTCGGCGTTCAGATCGTCGGCCATCTCGTCGAGCGTGTAGAGCGATCCGGGCGAAGGCGAAAACAACCGGTGCCGGTAGCGGAACTCGGAATCGTTAAAGTTCAACGACAGCAACCGCAGCACGAGCCGCTCCTCTTCGACCCGCTCCACCACCGCGAGCCGCCCCTTCATAAGCATCCACGCAGGCAGCCACCTGCCCTCTTCATCCGCAATCGGGTTGAGCGCCATCCATTCGCCCTCGCTTATCCTGAGCGCGGCGACATCGCCGATAGTTATCGGCTCGCCCTCGGCGTTTGCGAAGCTGAAACTGGCCCGCTCCTGTTTGCTCTGGTCTTTCTCATAACTCTCGCAGCGCAGCGTCAGGCTGCGGCCCGTCTCCGCGCGAAGATCGGGCGGCAGGGCGAAGTGCAGGAGCCGCTCCTGAAGCGCGGCGTGATGTTCGAGGTAGAGAAATTCTTCTAACACGCGATAGAAAGGTATCTCGGACGGGTCGCGCTCGACCTTGTCAAGATCGGCAAGCCTGAGCGGTCGCTTATCAAGCTGCCGGTTCTTGTGCTTGATCCTCTGCTCGATGTGGCTGAGCGCCCGGCACCGCTCGATGGCGAACGCGCGAATGTCGTCCGTGCTCACATCGAAAGCGACGCGCAGCTTTTCGATCTCTTCGGCGGGTATCGAAGTCAGCCGCCCCGACTTGCTCCACGCGGCATAGACATATTCGAGCGGTATCTGAGCGCCGAACCGGGCAGTCGTCTCGACCCACATCGGCTCGCTCTCAGTGCTGCGCGAGCGGCGGATAAGGCCCGTAACAGGGTCGCGCTCGAAACGATGCACGTTATCGAAGACGTCTTTCCTGAAACGCTCGCGGAAGTTTATCGAGCCTGCACGCCATTTGAAGTCCATCTGCCCGGCCACCTGGTAGAGGTTCTGGCATACGCGGCCTATGTTCAAACGCGCGCGGACTTCATCGTCGATAAACGAGACCATGCTCTGAGTGAGCGCGGGCGTCGACGTGAGCAGATCGTAAAAAGCGGGGATCGCGCACAGCTCATCGAAATGGCGCGCGAGCGCGTCGAGCAGCGCGCGCTGGCCCCGGCGGTCGTTGAGATAGATGTGGACCGGGGCCGACTCCGAGGCCGAAAGCCGGGCGATACCGGGGAGCGCCCTTTGAATCCAGTCGACGAGCAGATGGCGCTCGGCCTCTGTCTCAGGCGGCCCCTCGGTCATCTCGACAATCTCAACGGAGCCTTGCGGACCGGCGATAAGGCTCGCAATCAGGTAGAGACGGTCTTCGAGATGGTCGCGCTGCGCGTCTATGAAAACCTTGATCAGGCCCGGATGCTTTTCGTCATCGGGCAGCGCGCCGTAGTCCACGCCCACGAGAAAGAGGCGCGACTGAATCCCTCGGTCGAGCTGGCTAAGAGTTGCGCGCGCCCTCTGCGCGAGCACCGGCAGGCGGCTTGCGAGCGGCCACCGCGAGCCGATCTTTCGAAGCCTCTCTTCACTCCCCGCCGCCGCACCCATCGCGCCCTTGCCGTACTGCATAAGGTCGACAAGCTCGCGCGCAGAGCGCACGCCTTCGGCTCGCAGCGCATTCTTTTCGGAGGCCGACATCAAAGGCACGAGCGAGAGGTCTTCGCGCTCGGCGCTGTCGATGAAACAGATAGAGCTGTAGCGGCACCCGTCGCAATGCGGGCCTAGATGATATGAGATGTCCGAAAGAGCAGTCCGCGCGACGCGCGCGACATCGGAGTCGCTTGCGGCGACGAGCCGCTCGATCTCGTCCAGATAGAGCGCGAGATCGAACTGCTTGAACTCTTCTTCTTCAATGCTCTCATTGCGGCGCGCGATTGCTCCTTTGATCGAGCGGAGCCTGAGTCCCGCCCGTGCCGCCGCCTCTTCGACAAGCCTCGCATAAAAAGCGACCTGAAGTCGAAACCCTACGGTCTCGCGGCGGCTCGCTTTGATATCGATGACGAGCACATCGGCCTCGTCGCCTTCGGCGCGCGTCACCTGCACGAGGTCGGCGCGGCCATGACAGGGCCAGTCGCCTATGCGGCCTTCGAGCCACGGCTGGTCGTAGAAGGTGCGCCCCGCCGCCTGCGACTTCAACTCCGATATGAAGTCTTCTGCGCCCCGGTCCTCCATGCGAAGTACGCGCTCGCGCGACTTCAACCGCTCGACCGCTTCCCGCTCGAAGCTCTTGCCCTCGCTCGACAGCAGCGACGACATGGTTTCATAACCGGCCTCGTAACGCCTTCTGAGCCTGTCGGCTTCGGACGAAAAAAGCTCGAATCGCAGGAAGCGCTCGCAGCGGTTTCGAGTGATATATTCAGCCAGCCGGTGCGCGCTCAGGCTGCGCTCCGGTTTCTGGCTGAGGGGCGGAGTGCCTTTGTGTGGCATCTCTGTCACGGTAAGCCTCGGCTGTGTGAGAACACTTTCAACCACAGAGGAGACCGCAGGATCACAAAGTATTGATTATTCCTCTGTGATCCTGCGGTCTCCTCTGTGGTGAATTCCAACTCGCAACATATAATCTCGCGCCTGCCCTCACTTCTTTTGACGCGGAACGGTGAGCGAGGGGGTCTCTATCTCTTCTATGGCGTCGCGGACCGCGTTTCTAAGCGGCTCGCCCGCCGGATCGTTTTGAGAGAGGAATTCTCGGACTCGCTCCTTGTCGGCCTTGAATTTCGTCTCGCGGGTGAAGAGCGTCTCGAACAGCTCGCCACCGAGCAGCGGCTCGAGCGCCGTGACTTTCTCTTTATCGCAATCGATCCTGGACGAGTACCTGCAAACGACTTCCGCATCGCCCGACCTTAAAGAGACGGCCCCGGCTACGCGGTCTCTTAAAGAGGCGGCGATCTTCAGCCGCTCTTTGAGGGCGTCTATCCGTTTATCGACCTCCTGTTTCTCGGCGTGCAGCTTTATATACTCGTCGACCATCGCTTCGATCTCTTCGTCGGCAGGCGGCTCGACACCCGGCGCGAGCGTTGCTCTGGCGAAGCAATCGGAGCAATAAGTATTCTCGTTACGGATCAGAGATTCTTCCTTTGGGAGGAGACCGCCGCAACCGGCACAGGCGATGTAGAATTCAAGCGCGCACCCGTCGCAAAGCGTCGAGCCGTCGCGAGCTATGACGGGTCGGGCTGACGTTTCCTGGCATTCCGCGCAGACAGCTTCTTGCAATACAACCTCCGGCTTCAGCAGATGGGCGGATTATATAAGAAAGCAGATGCAATGCAACCGAAACCTGATCTGTGTTCACTCGGGTTTTCTGCGGTTGAGACTGTTTCTCACCAGAGCTTCCACCATTTCTTATCGGCAGGTCTCTTCTCAGGCGTGGGCGATTCTGGCGCGGGCTGCGGCTTCGCACGCCGCTCCATCTTTCGTGGCTGCCATCCATACTTATCAATTATCGCGCGAACTCTCGATTGCAATTCGGCTCCCTTTTCCGGGTTCACCATATAGACATAATTCGCAAACCCCAGGAGCGAAGCGATAACGTCTCGCGAATTGCCCCAGCGTTTGCCCTCCGGCCCGTCTTTCTCGACTTGATAGAGCACGGCCCGAAACTTTCTAAGCTCTCTGCGACAGACGTTCGGATAACTGTTAACAACGATGCCGGTGACCTCCTGCCGTCGCGCGCGGCGCAGCACCCGCGTCTTTTTCGGGTGCACGGCAAAGCCTTCGTGAGCGATTATGTCGCCTGCGCGGCGCAGCACGTTGCATATATTTCGCAGATCATCGCCGGAAGCTGAGAAGGTCAGGTCGTCGGCGTAGCGCGTATAGGTGAATCCAAGCTCGGAAGCCATATTGCTCAACCGCCGGTCGAGGCGGCGGCACATTATATTCGTAAGCGCCGGGCTTGTCGGCGCGCCCTGCGGAAGGCGGCGCTGTGTCGTCGCGACGTAATAAGTCTTGCCGTCAAGCTCTACTTCTTCTACATCCGGCCCGGTCGCAAGCAGCCCGAATATGCTCGCCGCCGCTTCCGAATAGCCGAGCGAGCGAAAGAGCCCTTTGACCCGGTTGTATTCGACTGACGGAAAAAAATCTTTGAGGTCGAGATTTATTATGACCTCGGCCCCGACGTGAGTCCGCGCATTGCTCACTATCGAGCGCCCGGCGCGGAACCCGTGGGCCGCGTCGTGAGCCTCGACCCTTTCGAGTATGTTCTGAAGTATCCAGCGCTGCGCCTGTTTGAGGCGCGGCTGTGGCGCTGATATCAGGCGGTGCCCGCCGGTCTTCTTGGGGATCTTGAACCGGACGTAATGCGAGACGGTCGAAGTCTTGCGCGAGAAAGCGAGAAAACGCAGCTCCCCGACCGTTATGCCCATCGCCTCGGCTATGTCGCGGGCCGTGTCAAGGCGCGGCAGCCCATAAGAGGCCAACCGCCCCTCATCGCACGCGCTATGGTTGAGCCCGGCTGAAACGCCCGGGCCGAGATAGACGATCTCCTGTTGTTTTCTGAGCCGCCACTGCTCGGCCTGCTCCTCGCGCTCGCGCTCGCGGCGTTCATTAGTCTCCTGACGCTTGCGTCGCGATTCAGCCAGCCTCCGATTGCGGGCTTCTTTTAATAACGCCGCTTCGTTATGAAGACGGCGAAACTGCGCGCGCAACTGCGAAAGCTCTCGCCTCAGCTCGCCCTTGCGGCGGACCTCGTCGGCGGGATCGTGCGGCATCTCGCCTTCGGCTGGCCAGAAGCCCAGACGTATCATCTCCTCAAGGATGACCTCTTCCCTTGAGGTCTGGCGCGCCGCCTCCAAAAGCTCTTCGCGAGTTCTAGCTCTTTCGGACATACACCCCCTTGAAAACAGTCTGGCGAGTCTAGCGAGTCGAGAGTCTAGCGAGTCGCTTTAAAGACAGACATCGCTTGAACCAGATAATGCAACGTAGTCACCACCGTCAGGAGCAGGACTCGCCAGACTCACGACTCGCCAGACTCGCCAGACTCTTAACGGCCAGGGGGTTGCCCCTTCGTAAACATCTGAGGACTGGGCCGCTCAACTCAAGCGGGTCCGCGCTACCAGTGCTTCATTCGATTCAGCGAACCCAAACCGGAATAGCACTGGTAGCGCAGCGACCCGCACAGTCAAGAGCGGACCAGTGATGCGTGTTCGAGCTGCTCGCATGGACGGCGATCCACCGCCCGGTTTGCAAGGCTTCGCTCCCTGGCCGTTAAGAGTCTGGCGAGTCTGCCGAGTCGTGAGTCTGGCGACTCGCTTTAATGACAGACATCGCTTGAACTAGATAATCCAAAGTAGTCACCGCCGTCACGAGCGGGACGCGCCAGACGCGCTAGACCCGCTAGACGCGCTAGACTACTTGCCAGACTGTTTTCTGAGCGCAAGGATGTGCTCGCATGGCCCCTGGTACAGCTTGTTCTGCTGATGCCAGTTGCAACTGCAACTCGCGCTCACCATACGCTCGTCTCTATCGATGACGAGCTTCGGTTTGAACACTTTCTCTTTATCGGTGACGCTGCCGAGCAGGCTAAGCAACCCAGCGGCGTCAAGCTCTCTCGATTCCAACTTCACCGCGCCCTGATCGATAAACCTTGTCGCGCTCTCTTCGCGCGGGTTGGCGAATCGCAACCGGTCGACCGGCAGCGGCTCGCGGCTCAGCTCGCGGACGCGATATACGCGCTTGTTCAAATCATAGATAGCGCGGCCCGCCTGCGTGTATGCGCCGAGCGCGCCGAGCACCAG
>DASTET010000971.1:0-6455 GCA_035709445.1 Blastocatellia bacterium
GTGGGGCTCAGGCCGAGACAGCAGGAAGGTTGAAATGCGAGACGGAGCGAAGAAGCTAGATCGAAGACTCTCTCTGTTTTGCGGACCGGTGGCGCTGCTCGTTTTTCTTTGTCTCTTTTCTGTTCTTGCAGTCCCGGCACAGAACCCGACGCCGAGCCACGGGCCTGCGAGCACGGCTTCCGTCGAATCGGCGCGCGAAGCGGCCCGGCGCGGCGAAGAGCTGCGCCGCAAGTGGGACCTGGATCGCGCGGAGTCAGCCTTCCGCGAGGCGGCTGCGGCTGACCCGGCAAATATCGAGGCGCTGGTCGGGCTGGCGCGCATAGCGCGGGCGCGATTCGATTATGCCGGGGCAAAGCGGCTGCTCGAACGCGCGGCGCTCTATCATCCATCCTCGGCGGAACCGCTCTCCGATCTTGGAATGCTCTATCTGTCGGCTGAAGAGCCCGCGCGGGCGCTTGAGTATTTCGAGCGGGCGCTCAAGCTCTTGCCCTCCAGCGAGCAAGCGATCATAGGGGTTGCGGCAGTCGCGCTCGTCGGGCGCGATTATAAGGGAGCGCAGACCCGGCTGCGTGAGCATATAGAGCGTTACCCTCAAAGCGGTCGCGCACACGCGATGCTTGCGCGCGCGTTGCTGGAGAGCAATAAGAACAGCGAGGCCGAGGCGCGCGCGCGCCGCGCGCTCGAGATAGACCCGTACGACGTGGACGCGCTTCAGATGCTCGCGTTTATAAAGGCAGCCGACCGCAAGTCGGAAGAGGCCCGCTCGCTTGCGCGACGCGCGCTCAGTTTGGACCCGTCGTCTGCCGGAGCGCGACGGCTGCTCTCACAATACGTGGACGGGCGGGCCGGGTACGAGCAGAAGGTGGCGGATTCGGCGCGCAGCCGTTACGAGCGCGGCCAGGCGCTCAAACGCGAAGGGAAGCTTGAAGAGGCGGTCGCCGAATTCGAAGCGGCGCTTGCGGCTGAGCCTCGTTATTATCGCGCGCTCATATCGCTGGCCGATATATGGATGAGACAGGGCGACCCTGAGCGGGCTGCCACGGCTGCGCGGCTTGCCCTCGAAATCGATTCGGACGGGGCGATGGCCCACCTGGTCTTGAGTTATGCGCTCTGGGCAATACAGGAGCGCGCGCGCACAGAGATAGGCGCGGTCGATTTTGCGGCGTTGTTTTACAGCCAGCCTGCGCCGCCTTCGTTCGAGCTGACGGCGGAGATATTTCCAAATTACCGGACGCTCACACGTCGCCAGCAGATGGTCATCGACTGGGCGGTCGCGCCGTTTTCCGCCTACCTGCCGATCCTTGCGAGCCGTGGGGCGCGACACTATCTGCTTCCGTTCGACCAGCGCGTGAGCGATATAAAAGATTTCGATGATGTGGCCGAGGCGAAGACATTCGACGGGCGATACTATGCAAGCATTCGCGGCGTGGGGGGGAGGACGACCGTCTCCGGGGTCGAGTACATAGATCTTGCGGCGCGCGGAGGCTTTCACACCATCGCGCACGAGTTCGCGCACCAGGTGCATATGACGGCGATGGACAAGAGCGATGTGAGAGCGCTGCGCAAGCTGTACGAGCGGGCGAGACGCGAGGGGCGCACGCTCGACTATTATGCTGCGGCGAACGAGTATGAATACTTCGCGCAAGGATATGAAGCATTCGTATCGCACCGGAAGCGGCCTTCGGCGGGGGTGACCGCGCGCCACACGAGAGACGAGC
The DNA here is from genome assembly GCA_035709445.1 of Blastocatellia bacterium. Classification (GTDB taxonomy): domain Bacteria; phylum Acidobacteriota; class Blastocatellia; order UBA7656; family UBA7656; genus DASTET01. The sequence goes on from DASTET010000971.1 coordinate 1,719, forward strand.
TTGTGGCGCGCGACCCCGATCTATTCAGGTTTCTCGTACGACTCACTTCAAAGCCGGCGGCTGCCCGGCATTGAAAATGCTGGTGAGCAGAAAAGTCTGTGCAAATGTTAAGCACCAGCGTATTCTATTTTCAGGCGCAGGGAGCTGGGATTTTGCCGCGCGGCTCTTGACTCCCAACAGGCTTTTTGGAATTATTAGGCCCGCCAGGAGTCATGCTTGACAAGGATTAATGCCGCGTGCGACTATCCGAAATGGAGCTTTTCCCTGGATTAGTGGTCAGCAACTCCAACGGCGACGGTAGCATCCCAGAGTTGGACCAATTTCAGAACAAGATAAGCCGAATATGCGTGCCAGTGGGTAAACTCGGTAAGCCGAGCACGCTATAAATCAGCTTAGGAGGAGTATTCTTTCATGAGAAGAGCATTTACGGTGATAGCGGCGCTCGGCTTTATGCTTGCGCTTTATGTGCCCCTCACCCCGGCGCGAACGACTCTGCCTCAGGCAGCGGCGCAGGACCCGAAGGCGGAAGAGGCCGCAGCTTATAAAGCCTGGTATGACGCCAATGCGGCCAAGGATTATCCCAAAGCCATGCAGTTGGCGAAAGATTATTTGCAGAAGTATCCTTCAGGCGAGCGGGCCGCCTACCTCAAGACCTGGGTCGGGCAGATACGAGCATATATGTTCAACCAGGCGATGCAGGCGAAGAACACCGCCGAGATGATCAAGATAGGCAACGAGGCGCTCGCAGAAGACCCTAATAACATCGACTATCTCTACCTGCTCGCGGTGAATATAAGGACCAACGAGCTGTTCGCCTCGCCGCCGAACTATGCGCATGCCAACGAGGCGGCGGACTACACAAAGCGGTCGATCAGTATCATTGAAGGCGGCAAACTCCCGAACGGCATCGATGCTTCAAAGAAGGACGCCACTCTCGCCATCCTCTATCAGAACCTCGCGGTGATCGAAGCGAAGAACAACAATCAGGACAAGGCGCTCGAACACTACAAGAAGTCTTCGAGCCTCGACGCTTCAAACACATCGCTGAACGCGTTTAACTATCTCGCCTGCGGCTCTCTGCACCAGGCCAAATATCAGGCCGCCGCGCAGAAATACCAGGCGTTTCCTGAAGCCGACCGCACGGCTGACCCGCCGAAGGATGAAGTGAAGGCCGCGCTCGACGAAGTGAACGCTCAGGCCGACGCAGTCATCAACTGCTGGGCGCGCTTTTTGGGGCTTACCGCCAAGAACAACACCTACGGCGCTACCCGTGATCAGGTGTTGAAGGCGGCGACCGATCTCTACAAGTATCGCCACCCGGATTCGCCCGACGGGCTTCAGAAGCTTATAGATCAGTACAGCAACAGCGCGCCTGCTTCGGCGAGCAACAACTGAGACCGCCGCACCAGCATCAAGAGCCTAACTCTGAAAGCCGGCCTCGCATGAGGCCGGCTTTTTCCATTCAGGCGGTCTGCCTGCATCACTTGAATCGGCTGACGGCCACCGGCTGTTGTGTGGTATATTTCCATAGCGCGCAAACTGGCGCGCCGAGGGTTATGATCTCACTGGAACGCGAAAAGCTGCTTTCGGAGCTTGAGCAGAAGATAGGCTATTCGTTCCGCTCCCGCGCTCTGCTGGACCGCGCACTGACACATCGCTCGTTTGCAAACGAACGGATCGAAGAGAAATGCCAGCACAATGAGGCCCTGGAATTCCTCGGCGATTCGGTGCTCGGGCTTGTGGTCAGCTCGTGGCTGCTTGAGCGGTTTCCCGACCTGTCTGAAGGAAAGCTCTCGAAGATGAAGGCTTACCTTGTGAGCGAAGCGAGCCTGGTTGAGCTTGCCGAGGTGATAGATCTGGGTTGCTACATCCTGCTCAACCGGGGCGAGGAGAAGACTGGCGGGCGTCGCAAGCGTGCGCTGCTCGCCGACGCTTATGAGGCGTTGATCGGGGTGATCTATATCGATGGCGGTATCGGCGTGGTCGAGCGATTCCTTCGGCGCGAGCTTCGCGAGAAGGTGATGGCCATAGACCCGACGGCTATGATCGGCGCCGATTACAAGTCGGCCTTGCAGGAGCGTCTCCAGGCCGTAGGCGCTCCCAGCCCTGAGTATATGGTCGTCGAGGCGCTAGGCCCCGATCACCGCCGCACCTTCCGCGTAGAGCTTCGCATAGGAGGGCAGGGCTTTGCGACGGGCGAGGGCCGGACCATCAAGCTGGCTCAACAGGAGGCCGCGCAGGCAGCACTCTCTGCGCCGGATTTCATCACAAACGTAGTGACTGCGATTTCTGAAGAGGAGTATGTCAAGATCGAAAGCGACGACGTGGAGGCGATGGCTGCCGCCGTCGGCTTTTCTGAAGAGTCCGACTCCGAATGGGTCCAGGCTGGCTCCGGCGGTATGGGCGAGGGCCGGGTCGAATCGGTTTCGGAGTCGTCTGAAAGCGACGAGCAAGAGGATGCATTATCCGAGATGTTTGATCACAAGAATGCTACCGGGTGATTCTATTTATGAGCGAAAACTTTGATCTGCGAGCAAGGGAACGAGCCGCCGGCGCCGATACAACCGAGACGGAAGAGACAGATACGGCGTTCGGTGTAAGCGAAGAGGCCGAAGGCGAGATAGCCGAGGCGCATACCCCGGCGCACAAAAAGAGCACGGCGCGCGAGTACTTCGAATCGGCAGTGGTCACGCTGATAATGGCGCTGTTCGGCATGACGTTTATCGTTCAGGCGGTGAAGGTGCCTACGGGCTCTATGAAAGATACCATATGGATTCAGGACCATTTGCTGGTCAATAAATTCATATTCGGATCGCACGAACGGCTGCCGCTGCCCGTATTCCCCTCGCGCGAGATTCGAAGGGGCGATGTCATAGTCTTCAAGTTCCCGCACACGCCAGATATCAATTACGTCAAGCGAGTGATAGGGCTGCCGGGCGAGACGGTCGAATATGACAGCCGCACGAATCGCGTCAGCATAAATGGTGAGGAGCTTCCGGAACACCGCGTGTTCGTCAAACCCCAGGACCCGAGCGACCCGGCCCCGCTCGAAAAGGTGGTCGATGAACCGGCCCCGCCCGGCGCAGAGTGGACCGTCTATTACTACCAGAACGATGGCGACAGCGTCTCTTCCGTCTTCTTTGACGAGCGCGCAAAGTACGGCGTGAGACAACCCTTCAGGGTCCCTCAGAAAGGCGATCCGATCCCGGACGAGATTAAGAACGATCTTCAGTTGCAGCGGATATACGATGCCGATGAGGACGGGCTTTATGATAGCGATCAGTATTTCTGCATGGGCGACAACCGCGATAATAGCGAAGACAGCCGCTACTGGGGCACGACGCCTCGCGCAAACATCGTCGGGCGGGCGATGTTCGTCTACTGGTCGATAGACCGCAGCCAGGATAATGAGGGCGGCTCGAACCCCGTTATGGATTTCTTTACGAAGTCGCGCTGGTGGCGGACGGGCACGCTGATCAAATGATAATCAGGATTGTGAAAGCTTGCAGCACGAGCAGTCCCATTTGAGCGATGTCGACAGGCGAATCCGCGAGCTTCGCGAGCAGATAAGCGATGCGGGCCAGGAGGTCGATAGTTATAAAGCCAGGACCGCCGCTGCGCTCGGCGGCGGCGTCTTCCTGCTTCTGCTCGCGCTGGGCGCCTGGTACGAAATACTCGCCGGCAGCCCCTCGATATGGACCGCCATCGGATTGACGCGCACAGGCTTTTATTTCATCGCAGGTGCGCTTGCCGCTTCAAGCCTCGGTCTGCTCGCTCTCGCCTGGATAAGAGAACGGCGGCGCGACCTTGCGCGTGAAGCGAGGCTCGATGAGCTTGAAGAGGAGTTTGCCGATCTTGTTGAGCGCAAGAACTCCATCTCGCAGCGATCTGTGCAGTGATCGAATAAGAATAGCCGCAGATCAAACGCAGTAACGCGGATCAAGTCACCCCCTCTCTCCTGAGATTAATTCAATACATACTCCCATCTCGATGTATAAAAACCAGACGGGCGTATCGAAGCCAGCAATTGCAGAATGAGGAATTGTAAGGTTTTGCATCTGGCACTGTCGTTGCTGTATCAAGTTAGGTTCAATCAGAACTGAATATTAAAGGAGGGTATTTATGGCTACACTTGTAACGGGCTTATTCAGCTCCCGCGCCAACGCAGAGCGCGCGGTCGAAGACCTTGTTCATTACGGCTGGTCGCGTGACGATATAAGCTTGCTTATGTCGGATGCCACGCGAGGGCGCGAATTCGGTCTGGCAATGGCGACAAAAGCTCCCGAGGGAGCAGCGGCGGGCGCAACCATCGGCGGTGTTATCGGCGCCATAGCGGCAGGGCTTGTCGCGCTGGGAATAGTCGCGCTGCCCGGGATAGGTTTGGTCGCGGCAGGGCCTATAGTCGCGACGCTTGCCGGGCTCGGAGCTGGCGCTGCGGCAGGCGGGCTGACAGGCGCTTTGATAGGTCTGGGTATTCCGGAGCACGAAGCGAAGTTCTTTAACGAGGAGATCGAGCGCGGAGGGATTCTCGTCGGTGTTTACAGCCACGCGGACCGCGCGGACCAGGCTCGAAAGATAATGGATGCCGCGGGCGCAGAGCGGGTCAAGTAGTTTTTGATCATCTTGAACAGAGGTGAGAGATGGAGCTGGATTTTTCACGCCACAATCCAAACATAGAGTATCCGGGGTCCGACAGCGAGCCGGATCCCGGCATCGATTCGCCGCCGGGAAGAGGGT
>DASTET010000972.1:0-2635 GCA_035709445.1 Blastocatellia bacterium
GGAAAAGCGATAGCGGGCCGCGAGGTCCGCATCCGCGCGGTGCTCATGGATTGGGTCTTTGAGAAAGGCGAGTGGAAGCAGAAAGAGGCCAATCCGCAAGAGTGCGTTGTGAGATCGACCGCCGATCCGGTCGAGTGCCGCTTCGAGACGAAAGAGGGCGGCGTTTATCGCGTGACGGCCACTATCTATGACGACCGCGAGCGAAGAAACGAAAGCGAGCTGACGCTCTGGGTGGCTGGCGGAAAAGTGGTCCCGCGCCGCAACGTAGAGAAAGAAGATGTCAACCTGATACCCGACCGCAAAGAGTACCAACCGGGCGATACGGCAGAGATACTAGTGCAGGCCCCGTTTTATCCTGCCGAAGGCGTGATGACTCTGAGACGTTCGGGGATACTCACGACCGAGCGGTTCAGGATGGACGGGCCTTCGCACACCCTGAAAGTGGCCATCAGAGAGGGCTACACGCCGAACCTCTATGTGCAGGTCGATCTAGTAGGCGCGACGGCACGCACCGATGAGGAAGGGAAGCCGAACGAGCGACTGCCTAAGCGGCCCGCGTTCGGTGCTGGCACGCTCAACCTCTCGATCCCGCCGCTCGCGCGAAAGCTTAAAGTAGAAGCCCGTCCGCAGGAGAAAGCTCTTGAGCCGGGCGGCACGACTGCGGTCGATGTCGAAGTGCGCGACGCGACGGGCGAGCCGGTAGCAGGAAGCGAGATCGCGGTGGTCGTAGTCGATGAGGCGGTTCTCGCTCTCACCGGCTACCGCATAGGCGATCCGGCTTCGACCTTTTATTCGCATCGGGCGCCTGAGACGACAGATCATCATTTGAGAAGCAATGTACTGCTTTCTAACCCTGATGATCTGATCGGGCAGATGCAGGGAGGTGGAGCAGGAGGCGGTCTTACACTCTCTGAATCGGTGCAGGTTGCTCCCGCTGCGCCTATGATGGCGAGATCAAGACTCGCTCAGAAAGAAGCGGCGGATACGGCAGGTCAGCAAGCCCCGGAGATTCGCGTCCGCGAGAACTTCAACGCGCTTGCGACGTTCGCGCCCGCCGTGCCTACGGACTCGAACGGGCGCGCCCGCGTCGAGGTCAAGCTGCCCGATAACTTGACTCGTTATCGCGTGATGGCTGTCGCAGTCGCGGGCGGCAAGCAGTTCGGCATAAACGAGTCCGCAATCACCGCGCGGCTGCCTTTGATGGCTCGGCCTTCAGCGCCGCGATTTCTCAACTTCGGCGACCGCTTCGAATTGCCCGTCGTCGTGCAGAACCAGACCGATTCTCCTATGCAGGTCGACGTGGCCGTTCGCGCTTCGAATGCCGAGTTGACCGACGGGTCGGGCCGCCGCGTGACGGTCCCGGCCAATGATCGGGTCGAAGTCCGTTTCCCGACCGCAGCGATGCGTGCGGGCACCGCGCGATTCCAGATAGCTGCAGTCTCGGGCAAGTGGGCGGATGCCGCCGAAGTTTCGATCCCGGTCTGGACTCCTGCGACTACCGAGGCATTCGCCACCTACGGTGAGATCGATCAGGGGGCCATCATTCAACCGATCAAGGCCCCTTCGGATGCGATAAAACAGTTCGGCGGGCTCGAAGTCACTACATCATCGACGCAGCTACAGGCGCTGACGGACGCAGTCCTCTATCTGACTTCGTACCCGTTCGAGTGCTCGGAGCAGCTTGCGTCGAGAGTGCTCGCGGTCGCCGCGCTGCGCGACGTGCTGACGGCGTTCGAGGCGAAGGGATTGCCTGAGCCGAAAGAGATGATCGACGCCGTCGCGCGCGATATAAAACGGCTGCAAGCGCGCCAGGACGCGAGCGGGGGCTTCGGCTTCTGGCGGCCCGGCGATAAGATCTATCCTTATGTCAGCGTTCACGTGGCGCATGCGCTACAGCGGGCGAAAGAGAAGGACTTCGAAGTGCCGCCCTTGATGCTCGACAGGACAAAGAGCTACATGCGTGAGATCGAGCGTCACATACCCTCTTTTTACAGCGAACAGGCGCGGCGCGCGATCGTCGCCTATTCGCTCTACGTTCGCAATCGAATGGGGGACAGAGACGCGGCGAAGGCGAAGCGTTTGATAGCCGAAGCAGGGCTCGAAGGGCTATCGCTCGAATCGCTCGGCTGGCTGCTGAGTGTGCTTACCGCCGACCCCGGCTCATCGGCAGAGGTCGCCGCGATTCGCCGCCACTTCAACAACCGCGTTAGCGAAGAAGCGGGCACGGCTCACTTCGTCACCTCTTATAGCGACGGCGAGCACCTGTTGCTTCACTCGGACAGGCGGGCCGACGGCGTGATCCTCGAAGCGTTGATCGTCGACGAGCCGAAGAACGATCTTATCCCAAAAGTGGTGCGCGGGCTTCTCGGTCATCGCAAGGCGGGCCGCTGGGGCAACACGCAGGAGAATGCCTTTGTGCTGCTTGCGCTCGACAAATACTTTTCGGTTTATGAGAAGGCTACGCCCGATTTTGTGGCGCGCGCGTGGCTCGGCGGCAGCTTCGCGGGCGGGCACGAATTCCGGGGACGGACGACCGACCGCCATCATATAAACATCCCGATGCGGTTCGTATCGGCAGAGGGCGGATCGCATGATCTCGTCCTCAGCAAAGACGGGGCGGGGCGATTGTACTATC
>DASTET010000973.1:0-5771 GCA_035709445.1 Blastocatellia bacterium
TGACTGACGAACGGCCCGAACGGGGATGCGCTCTGCGTGTTCGGTATGAGCCAGTAGAACTTGCCGTTCCAGGTGAAATGCTGCACCAGCGCAAACATCGCCATCACCACCCCGTAGATGACCAGAAAGTAAGCCAGCGCGCGCAGTCGTTTACGGCTTACGAAAAAGTTCGCGGAGATTATGAATGAAAGAAGCAGAAAGAACAATACACTTGCAGACTCGCGCGTCGCCGCGAAATCCATCGAGAGGCTTCGCACGCGGCCCGTAGCGTCCGAAACGGCTAGCGATTGCGCGAGGCTATATACGAGCAGCGCAGCTACAGGCAGAGCCGTCTTCGGCACTACGACTCTCAACTCCCGGTCGACGACACATTTTACCGCCCACAAGAACACGAGCGCGATTATCATCACCTCGTAGAGGGCGACGGACCAGGCTTCGACCGCTCCGTGCGCGAGCGCCGTGAAGACGATGGCCAGCAGCAGCCCGCTCATTATTGTCCTGTCAAGAAAACTACTCATAAGCAGATGCCAGAATTCAGAAGTCAGAAGCCAGAAGCCAGAAGTCTGTCGTTAAAGATTCTTATTTTATTCACCCCGCAGCAATAGAGAGACTACACGAGAGATTCTGGCTTCTGGCTTCTGACTTCTGAATTCTGTGCAGGCAGGGCACGGCCCGCGTTTGTTAAGCCCCTAAGGGAAACCGCTGGCTGCGGCAGCTCAGATTTCAGGTGGGCGGCTCGTCCCGCCCCGTGCGTGATATAACTCCGGCGTTAATGGCGGCTATAACATTTCGCGGATAGGAGGCAGTCTCTTGACCGAACTGTTCGCGGAGTGCAACAGACTGAGGCGACGCATGTCAGAACCCTATATCACGAAAATCACATTTGAGAAATAGTTATAATTCACCTCTCGTATTCATCAGCCGCACACATCGGTTCAAGCTCTAAAAGCTCGAACGAGACCTTCCAATCCAGGCACGATACCTCCGGGCCAAACGGGCTTTTCTCCACTCAATATGAAAGAGCTATGCCTGACTATGGAGGCAGTCTGAGGCTTTGATTATTGTCAATTCTGAGGGCGCCGGGGAAATCGAGCCTCCAAAGGAGGCTATCTTAATGCGTTGAAAATTAAACCGTCAAGGGGCCGCCCGCTCGCCAGATGGCTCTCTACTTCGCGCCAAGCGCGACGAGCCTATCGCGAGCCTGCGACAAGAGGGCGCGGAGCCGTCCGAGCGCGCCTATCCCGAAAGATACTTCCCCCTCCTCGCCTGCCCTGCCCACCCGAACCAGCCCGGTGAACTGGCGGCCCGTCTGGACCAGCGCCGCCTTTACTCCGCCGCGAGTCAATATAGTGAATTCCGTAGTAGATACCGCGCCGCCAGCAGACGACTCGTCGGGCGGCTTCGCCTCTGTCGCAGCTCGCAGCATATAATCGAGCGCCTCTTTAAAAGAAGCCAGCTCGTCGAAATCTACCAGGGCCGAAAGCTCGGCAGCCTCTCTTCGCGGCGCTGCCCGTACGAGCCTCACTCCGAATACCCGCTCGCGCTCGGCGGGGACCGTCAGCGCAAGGGCTTCTATGCGGACTTCGGTCCCTTCAAGGCCCGGGACTGCGCCTATGATGTGAGCCTCTTTGACCACGAGCACGCTTTTGCGCAGCATGAGTTTTTCAAGTCTGGTGGCAGGCTCTTGCGGCTGCAAGGCTTCAGACGGTCTTTGATCGCGCGCAGCTTGCAGACAGATTGCGGGCGAAGCCCATGCCAGAAGGGCCAGGGCCGCGCCGACCAGCGCGCGATTATACAGTCTCAGCTCGATCATAAACGGCGTGTTATTTCCCGGACTTTGCGCCAATCTCACCTGATATCGATGTGGACCTGATGATCTGGTTATAGGTGGGGTACTTTTCTCCGCTCGAAGGGGCCTCTTTCTTCGCCTCGACCGTGACAGCTTCAGGCAATGCTCCGGCGTGTATCACGCTGTAGCGCGCGTAGATGGCGCGCACATAGTTTTGAGTTTCGAGAAAAGGAGGTATGCGATGGCCGTAGAACTCGACTGCCCCCTCGCCCGCATTATACCCGGCGAGCGCAAGCCTCACGTCGCCGCTGAACCGGTCCAGGAGCCACCTTAGATACCTCACCCCGCCGAATATATTCTCCTGCGGGTCGAATATGTCCCTGACCCCGAAACGGGCCGCGGTCGCAGGCATCAATTGCATGAGCCCCGATGCGCCCTTGACCGAGATCGCCCTTCGATTAAAGCCCGACTCCTGTCGCATTATGGAAAAGATGAGGCAGGGATCGAGCCCGTGCCTGGCCGCCGCTTCATAGACCAGCGAATCTATCGCGGCGTTGCCCGATGAGATGTGACGCCCCGTGATAGCGGCGGGCACTTTGATCTGGGCTGTTGTTTGGGGTCTGGCCGTCTCTTTAGCCACCTGTTTCTTCGCCTGTTCTTCGGCGCGCGCTCTCTCCTGGTCTTTCAGGGTGAGCGGCACGGGCGGGCGTTCGGGCGGGGTCATGGGCTTCTGCTGCGCGCGAACGAGCGAGGGGGCGGCAATCAATATAAGAACTATCGATGAAACTCTTATCAACATAAGCTTACTGAATGACGACGCGAGCTATCTCGGCGCTGTCTTCGCCTCTGATAAAAAGTGCGAGCTTGTCTTTGGGGAGCACCTGCTTGGAGTCGAACACGATCACTCCGTTGAGCGTTTCGCCGGGATCGAGCCGGTTATCCGATTTACTCTGAACCACACGGATCGTTATAGGCTTCGTCTCTTTGCCCGACACGACTTCAAGAGATATGCCGCTGAAGTTGAAGTCGGCCTCGCTGTTGTTTGTGATCGTGTAGCGGAGGAAGGATTTCTCGTCGAAGGCCAGCACGCGCGGCTCCATTTGCACGACTATCTTCTTGACCGACGTGCGCGAGTCGTTGACCTTGTACTCGCGAAGGCCGAGCATCAGCGCCTGCACGAAGCGGTCCTCGACGGCCTGCGCGCTGCGGGCGACGGCCTGTTTCTCCATCTCTATTACTTTTGCGTCGGCCTCTGCGGTTATGCGGTCGGCCTGCTGCTGCGCCTTGCGAATGATCTGGTTGGCCTCCTGCTGCGCATCGGCCTCGATCTGCGCTTTCAACCTGTTCAGTTCGGTCTTGGCGGCCTCCGAGTCGGGAGCGCCGTTGGTGCCCGGGGCCGCCTCAGTCTGCGGCGGGGCAGCGGGGACGGCCATCTGTACATTTACTATGCGATGGGCCTGCGCGACGGGGACGATCTCCAGATCGAAGTTGTAGGTGTGCTTTCCGTCATCGCCCGTCTTTACGAACATATTCGTGACGCCCTTGGGGACGACCGGCTTGAGGAAGACATCGTTGCCGCTGGTCTGTAAGACGAATGAGCCCTTGCCCGACGCGGGATCATAGAGGTCGCCGCATATTACCTCGATGACTTTTTCCGGGAACGATATCTTTGTGGTGATGGCGGGCGCGGTCCTCACCTTCCCTATTATGTCCGGGCCGAGCGTAAGCGAAGCGACCGGGCTCTGAGCAAACGCTGCTGTCGCAAGCGACGCAAACATTAAAACCAGTGCTACTCGTCGGAACTTCAATCGTGCCTCCTTGATTCAACACGCCGGGGGCAGCAATCCGCTTGCAAACCCTTCCTCTAATTACCACCTGACCGGCCATTATTGTGACAAAGACGGTCCGGCTAATCAAGAGTCAATTGGATTTCCGACGAGAGCTTAAGTTCTAACCGCAGAGGAGATCGATCCTCCGCGGTTAATCGAGCGCGGTCATGTAGAAGACCATAAGAACAATTATGATCAGGGCCAGCGCGCTGATGACGGTCTGAATCGTACTGCGCAGATTTTTGTAAGGCCGAGGCGCACGGCTGAACCACCCGCGCCAGCCGCATCCGCGACAGCGATACGGCCTGTACCGCGTCAGCGCCCTCAATATACGCTCACCGAACCCCCGCGTGTGCGAGCGCCTGATATGGCTGCCGCACCGAGGACAGTATAGGCTCATAAGACCTCCGCCGGGGGCAGGAAGCAGTCCGATGGAAGTGTCCTGCTGTTCCTAATATTGAGGAAGATCGGTTACAGATATATCGGCGAGCCGGGGATTGCGCAAGTCTTTTTGTGAGAGTATAGGGTTCGCGATCCCCCAGTCGATGCCTAACTGAGGGTCGTTCCAGAGCACGCCTCGATCGTGCTCCGAAAAATAAAAGTCGCTGCACTTATAAACGAATTCGGCGGACTCGGAGAGCACAAGGTAGCCGTGGGCGAAGCCTTCAGGGATATACATCTGAAGCCTGTTTTCAGCCGAGAGCCTGACGCCGACGTGCTTGCCGAAATGAGGCGAATTGCGCCTGATATCGACGGCGACGTCGAGCACCTCGCCCGATATCACACGGCAGAGCTTCGCCTGCGGGCGGTTGATCTGGTAGTGGAGACCTCTGAGCGTATCGCGCACCGACCGCGCGTGATTGTCCTGAACGAATGGAGTATGTACCCCCAGCCGGGCGAGCTTCTCCTGATGATAGCTCTCGAAAAAGAAGCCCCGCGCATCCTCGAAGACCGTCGGCTCTATGAGCCACAGGCCGGGAATCGATGTCTCTATCTTTTTCATAAGCCCAATAACAGTCTAGCGCGTCTGGCGCGTCCCGCTCCTCGCGGCGCTGATTATTATGCAACATCCGATTAAAGCGATGTCTGTCTTTAAAGCGACGCGCCAGACCCGCTAGACGCGCCAGACTCTTTTATATCGAAGTCGTCAAACCATATCACGCCGCTCGTCGGATCGTCATAGCTGAAGCGCGGCGTTCGCTTGATCGACAGGTGGGCTATGCCGTCAGCAGGCGCGACGAACTCGAAGGCTATGCGCTGCCAGTCCGATGTCCCTGCCGCGATGGGGTCTGACGATGCGATCTCTTCGGACTTATTGGATTTCGTTACGATCAATCTCGGGCCTTCCGGCGTGATCAGGTCTTTTGTCCTGACGTAGCACTCAAGCCTGTAGCGCGCGCCCGCCTTGAGCGCGACCATCTGCCGGACTTCGTTTTCGAGCCTTGTCGTGTCGCGGTTCGTGAACTCTATCCTGAGCGAGCGAGAGCCGGTTCTGGCCGTCCCTCCATCGAGCGCGGGTCGCGCATAATCGCTCGGCGTGAGCGCCCAGTCGAACTGGCTGAGGCTTCCGACTATGTCTCTTTCAAAGCCGCCGTTCCAGACGAGCGGGCGAGCTCCGTCGTCGCCGACAAGATCGAGCCAGAGGTCGCGCGCCTGCTCGGCGCGACCTTTCTCGATCAGCCCGTTTATAAACGAAGGCGTATCGGTTGAAGCGAGCCTTGCGCCTCGCCCGGCGCTCTTGAATATATCGACCGCCTCGTCGAGCCGCGACCGTCTGAAAAGGAAGTGCGCAAGCGCAAGCTCGGACTCGGTATCGCCCCGCGCGACTTCCTTAACCGCTTCGACGCTTCCTCCCGAGACCGACCACACAAGATCGAGCGCGGCGGGCAGATACCGCCGGTTCGATATGACAGCCCTGTTGAACTCGTCGAGCGCCTCGCGGGCCTTTCCCTCTCTGAGCAGCAGATTCGCAAGCCGCCAGCGGGTGCTTGTGTAATTCGGGGCGAGGCTCACAGCTTTTCTGAGCGATACTTCGGCTGAGGCGCGGTCGTTTCTCATCTCCTCTACCGTCGCCAGCAGCAGATAGTTGTTGTAGTCGTTTGGCGAAAGCTGAACCGCGCGCAGAGCATGCGAGAGGGCGCTATCGAGATTTC
>DASTET010000974.1:0-3044 GCA_035709445.1 Blastocatellia bacterium
GTGCGGCGAATCTTCGTGCTGCGCGCCTCCGCAGGACGAAAAGAGATCAAGAACGAGGAGATGATCAGCGCGAGCGAAAGCGCGGCCAGTAGTGCGATGATCTTTCTGTCATTCTTCATGGTCCACCTCAACTCGATTTAATTGGGCTTGACGACGCGCGAGCTGTGGAAGTGAACAAGCGTCCACCTGCCCTGCTTTTTGACGAACACATCGGTCTGTTTTCCTTCATAAGCGTAGAGCTTTCCGCCCTCGGCTTCGCCCGTCTCTATAAAGTGGTATGTGACTACTGCCGCATCCCCGTAAATCTGGACGCGGGGCTGGACTTTGAAGAGCCCGGTCGGCGAAGAATACTTGTAGAAGGTCTTCAACGCGCTCTCTATCGAGCGCCGGTCGTCTATGCGGTATGGGTTCGAGGCATGGAAGGCGCTCAGCCCTTCGTCATTGTCCTGAAAGAAAGCTTCGAGGTTTTTATTCATATAAGCCGAGGTTATCCTGTTCTCTATATCGAGCAGCTCTCTTTCCTGATTGCCCTGCGCCGTAGCGGTCCCCGAATCGAGCGCAAGCAACAGAACGATCATCACAGACGACACGGCGCAAAAAGCCTTCTTTATCATGGGCCTCCTTTATCGATAACGTCGAGGGGCTGCTGCCGCGCAGCCCCTCAATCACGATCACCAGATGATCTTCAGCCCGAATTGAATCTGGCGCGAGCTGGTCGATGTGCGCGTGAGCTGGCCGAAGCTCGCGGGGACGACGCCCCTTCCCGCAGCGTCGACGCCGTTAAAGATGACGCGGCTCGCGGCGTCGGGCGGCGAGAAGTTTGTATGGTTGAAGATGTTGAACACCTCGGCCCGAAATTCCGTGTTCACGCGCTCGGTGATAGGCGTCCTCTTGATCAGCGAAAAGTCGAAGACCCGCAGGTCAGGCCCCTCGAGCGCGTTGCGCCCGGCATTGCCATAAAACCCGGCGGGCTGAAGCTCGAATGCTGTCGGGTCGACAAACCGGTTCGGGTCACCCGTGATCGCGCTATCATAATCCCGGCCCGGCGCAACATTCGGCCTCTGTGACTGTACGTTATCTATGCCGTTTCGCGCGCGGTCGAAACCGAGCGCAAGAGAGAACGGGAAGCCGCTCCTGAGGTTCACTATCCCGCCCGCGCTCCAGCCGCTTATGAGCTTGTCGGCAACTCCCGTCACGCCGCCGCCGACCGCGCGCCCCTTACCAAGCGGCAGGTCCCACAAGAAGTTTGCGACGAAGTTGTGGCGGTTATCGAAATCCGAAAGCGCCTTGTCCAATCCGGGCGCGAGCGGGTCTTGAAAATCGCCGCCCGATGCCCCGTTCGTGAATACGGATTCGGTCGCCGAACCTACGTCTATCGATTTCGAATAAGTGTAGGCGGCCTGAAACTGAAGACCCGAAGAGTAGCGCTTTGTCGCAAGCAGTTGCAGCCCGTGATAATAGGAATCGCCGTTGAAGGCCAGCAACTGCATCGCGCCGAACGCCGGGTTGAAACGGGCCGCCTGCGTCCCCCCGCCTATGTCCGGATAGAACTTCTGGCCGTTGACGATCTGAAAATCGGTGCGAACATTGCTCGTCGCGTTCGTAAGCAGGTGAACCCCGCGCGAGCCGACATACCCCGCGCTCACGACAAAGTCTTTCGTCACCTGCCGCTGCACATTCGCATTCCACTGGTAGACGGTCGGCTGCTCGGCATCGTGCTCCATCAACCATAGAAGCCCCGGGAACGGAAGCGGGCTATTTATAAACAGCCTGTAAGAGTCGGGGAAGAAGCTCTCGCCGGTCGCGAAGTTCACGCCGGGCAGAACTACGAGCCGCGTAAACGGCGGCTGATTTGACATAGCGAACCTGTATTGCATAGGCCGTATGGCCGCGTAAAAGACGCCTGCCCCGCCCCGTATCGCCCACGTGCCTTCGCCCGACGGGTCATAGGCGAAACCTATGCGCGGGCCGAAATTCCTCTTCGACGGGTTATCGATGAAGGGATCGCCCACGGTCGGGACCGGGTCGGTGAAGTTGCGCAGGTTGGCGACCCTGCCGGTCGCTTCATCGGGCGTGCTGATCGGCTCGTAGCGCAGCCCGAGGTTGAGCGTCAGGTTCGGCCTCACCTTCCAATCGTCCTGCACGTAGAAGCCGAAGAGCATCTGCCTGATGTTGCGGTAAAAATCGGTCCCCGGAGAAGGCACGAATAAGACCTGCGGCGTCCCTCTGAGGAACGGGGCCAGCCCGCCCCCGTAAACATACACGCCGTCGGGCACGAGCGCCGAATCGGCGTTCATCTGGTACCAGCGGACGAGACCGCCCAGCTTCAGCGAGTGCGCGCCACGGTTATAAATAAACTGGTCGTTGATCTCATACGTGTTGAGCACGAAGCTTCGGGGCGCGGCAAGCGCGGGCCTCAGCTCCGATATGCCCTGTAGCGAGAAAGCGCCCATAGGCTGCCCCGGCACGAAGGTCAGCTCCGGCGCTACGGGCACTATGAAAGGGAACTGGCTGGCGAAATTCGTGCGGCTGAAGCCTAATCGAACGCTGTTGAGCGCGCGAGGGGTGAAGACGGTCTGCTCTTCGAAGGTGAAGAACTGGTTACGGCTCGCGAGCACCTGATCTATGATGACGCTTGAGACTTTGCGAAGGTCCGAGTCGTCAAAAGTGTACCGGCCAAAGATCGAGTGTTTGTCGCCAATCTTGTGATCTATTCTCGCCGTGACGAAATCTTCGTTCGTCCTCTCGTCGAAGTCGCGCCTGTATATCCCCGTGTCGCCTGAGATGGCGCCGTTCGGAAGAGGGTAGAGCGCAAGGTAGGGCCTGACGCGCGGGTTTATCATTACCTGCCCCGTCGTGAGCCTCCCTTCGCGCGCGGCAGGGCTCGGCACGTTGAAGATCGTCGATGTGCCTTCGCGCCGCCGCAGCCCCTCGTAGTTGAAGAAGAAGAAGGTGCTATTTTGAAGTATGGGGCCGCCCAGGCTGCCGCCGAATTGATTTCGCTTGAACGGGAGCTTTTCGGCATTGAAAAAGTTGCGGGCGTC
>DASTET010000975.1:0-2344 GCA_035709445.1 Blastocatellia bacterium
TTTAAAGGGACGCGCCAGACTCGCTAGACTCGTATGAAGACCGGTTCAGGGGTGAGATGGACGCCGAAGCGGTCAAGGACGCGGGCCTTTATGATTTCGGCAAGCTCGATGACTTCGCGCGCCGTGCCGCCGCCGCGATTGGTGATCGCAAGCGCGTGCTTTGAAGAGATGGCGACGTTGCCATGCGTGTAACCGCGATGAAAACCGGCGCGCTCGATCAGCCATGCCGCAGATAGCTTTACTCGATTCTCCGGCGCGGGGAATACCGGGATGGTCTCATCGTCGCGCATGAAAGGTCGCGCGCGCTTTATGATCTGTTCGAGTTCTTCGGTGCTCGCTACAGGGTTGACGAAAAACGAGCCGACGCTGCATGAGTCCGGGTCAGCCGGATCGATCACCATAGCCTTGCGACGCCGGATTGCAAGCACAGCTTCGCGCACATCCTTCAGATCAGGGTTGTTTATGCCGCTTGCCTCAAGGTGCTGTTTGAGCTCGGGGTATCGGATAGCGGGGCTGCCGCCTCGTCTCAACAGGTAAGTGACGCGGGTTATTATAAAGCGGCCCTGGTCACGCGTCTTGAAACGGCTTGTGCGATAGCCGAACTCGCACCGGTCGGCGCTCATTTCGACGACCTCGCAGGTTTCGAGGTCGAGCGCTTCGACTCTGACGAGCGTCTCGCTGGTCTCCTGGCCGTAAGCGCCCACGTTTTGAATTGGTGTTGCGCCGACCCTCCCCGGTATCCCCGACAGGAATTCGAAGCCGGCCCAGCCGTTTGCGACGCATCTTGCCACAAGCGGGTCCCATTCTTCGCCAGCGCCAGCCGTAAGCATTACCTCGTTGCCTTTGATTGTCGTCTCGATGCCTCTGATCGCGACTCGAAGGACGAGACCCGGCCATCCGCTATCGGCCACGACGATGTTGCTGCCGCCGCCAAGCACGAAGAGAGGAAGAGAGCGGGAGCGGGCGAATTCTACGCCTTTGGTGAGCGCCTCGGCGGTTGCCGCTTCCGCAAAGTAGCGGGCCGGCCCTCCTACGGCGAGCGTGGTGAATGGGGCGAGCGGCACTCGCTCTTTTAAGGATTGTTCAAACTCCGTGCTCATCAATTAGAAGTCAGAATCCAGAAGCCAGAATCTTTAGCATCATCTCTCGATCGATGCCGGATGAAAGAAATCAGAATCATTCTCGACCACCTTCTGGATTCTGACTTCTGGCTTCTGACTTCTGACTTAGCCTACATTGCCGGTCGCGCCGAGTCCAGTTATGATGGATTGCGGAATGGTTGCCGCGCTCAAATGTGAGGGGCTCATCAAACGCTACAGCGACGTGACTGCCGTCAACGGTGTCGATCTCGAAGTGCGAGCCGGAGAATGTTTCGGGCTGCTCGGACCAAACGGCGCGGGCAAGACGACAACGGTCGAGATACTCGAAGGGTTGAACGCGCCCGACGAGGGCAGGGTCGAAATCTTCGGTCACAGTTGGGGCGATGGCAGCGACCGCAAGCTCAGAGAGCGCATAGGGGCGGCGCTTCAGGAGACGCAACTGGCGGAAAAGCTGACCGTGGAAGAGACCGTGCGGCTGTTTCGCAGCTTTTATAGTCGGGGCATCGCGGTCGCCGAAGTCATTCGAACTGTCGCGCTCGAAGAGAAACGCGCTTCGTATGTGGGCAAGCTCTCCGGCGGGCAGAAGCAGAGGCTGGCCGTCGCCTGCGCGCTCGTTAACAACCCGGACCTGCTCTTTCTTGACGAGCCGACTACAGGGCTCGATCCACAGGCGCGGCTGAAACTGTGGGACATAATCGAGCAGTTTCGCGCGGGAGGCGGGACCGTCCTCCTGACGACCCATTATATGGAAGAGGCCGCTCGTCTTTGTGACCGCGTGGCGATAATGGACCACGGGCGAATAATCGCGCTCGGCACGCCCGCCGGGCTGATCGAATCGCTCGGCGCGGATCAGATAGTCGAGCTTAGCCTCAAAGGCGAGGTCCATCTCGATGCCTTTGAGCGGCTGCCCGGCGTTCGTCGCGCGAGGGCGAGGGACGGCAGCTACTCGCTCACGGTCACCGACATAGGCGCGGCGCTTACGGCGCTGCTTAAAGAGATCGAACGGCAGCAGGCCGAGCTTGTAGCCTTAACAACCCACCAGGCCACTCTCGAAGACGTTTTCGTGAGCCTCACAGGGAGGATGCTCCGCGATGAGTGAAATGAACGAAGATCTGGTCACCGGCATCGGGATCGATGCGGGCGCTGCCGCTCGCCGTCGAGGCGAAGAGGCGAGAAGCGAGAGGCTTTACCCGCTGGTCGAGCTGACGCTTGCCCGGGTCCGCGAGTTCCTGCGCGAGCCAGAA
>DASTET010000976.1:0-7859 GCA_035709445.1 Blastocatellia bacterium
GTTATCATTCCCACTCTCCTGTGGAACTCCAATGGCCTTGCTGTGATTCACTCCGCTCCTATTCGTACCTGAGCGCGACCATAGGATCGACTCTTGTAGCTCGGCGCGCGGGGACGTAACACGCAAGAAGCGCCACCCCCGCGAGCACTCCCGTGACCGCGATGTAGGTCAGAGGGTCCGTAGGTGTCACGCCGAAAAGCAATCCTTCCATCAAGCGTGTCAACAGAAGCGCGCCCGTAAGCCCCGCCACGACTCCTATGAGCGTCAGCTTCATTCCCTGGCCGATGACCAGCTTGAAGATATCGCCCCGGTCAGCGCCTAACGCCATGCGTATGCCTATCTCGTTTGTCCGCTGCGCGACCGAATAGCTCATCACGCCGTATATGCCTATCGCCGCAAGCAGGAGCGCGCCTCCGGCAAACACGCCCAGCAGGAACATCATGAACCGCTCGGGAGCTATCGCCCTCGCAAGCCGCTGCTCCATGGTCGTAAGACTGTAAACGGGCTGGTCCTTGTCTATCTCAAGTATCGCGCTCTGTATCGAGTCGCCGAGGCTTCGAAGCTGGCCGGTGCCGCGAACGGCGAGCGACATTCGACCTGGAGGAGCTTGAAGATAAGGGGTGTACATCTCGGGCGCAAAACCGGCGGAGAGCCGGTCGTGCTTCAAGTCCCCGACTATGCCTACTATCTCGCGCCAGACCGGCTCTCCATAAAGCGAGGTCTCTTCAGGCCCGCCGATCCTGATCCGTTTGCCGATTGCGTCCCCATCGGGGAAGTAGGTTCGCGCCATGCTCTGATTTATTATCAGGGCGGGCTGAGACTCTTTCCGGTCGCGGTCTGTGAAATATCTGCCCGCAAGCAAAGGTATGCCCATCGCCTTGAAGTAATGGGGGCTTATTGCTCGCCGGTCCGCCGACGTTCCCTCGCCGGGATTGACGGGCGGGCGTCCCTCGATGCTGAACGAGCTTGTCGTGCGCGAGCCGCTGAACGGGAGATCGCTTATCGCCCCGGCAGCCTCAACGCCTTCGATGGCGTTTATCCTTTCCAGCACCTGCTCGAAGAACGCGCCCCGCCTCTGTCCATCGGGGTAACGGTAGCGGGGTAGAGAGATCGTCATCGTCAAAACGTTCTTGGCATCGAAGCCAGGATCGACACTCCGCAGGTTGCGGAAGCTGTTTATAAGAAGCCCCGCGCCGATCAGAAGCAGCAACGCGAGCGCGATCTCCGATACGACAAGGAACCCGCCCAAACGGCGGCGACCGGGGCCGGCAAGCGATGTCTGCCTGCTCTCTTTGAGAGATTCGTTCAGCTCTATTCCTGTCACCTGCAAGGCCGGAGCGAGGCCGAATATCGTCCCTGTGACAAGCGATATGATGAGCGTGTAGCTCAAAACCGTGGCGTCCAGCTCGATCTCGCCCGCGCGAGGAATGCTGCCGGGGCTTGAGCCTATGAGCAGATCGATTGCCCACATCGATAGCAGAAGTCCCAGCGCGCACCCCGCAAGCGCGAGAAGCAGGCTTTCGGTCAGGAACTGGCGGAGCAGGCGGCGGCGGCTTGCTCCCATCGCCGCGCGAATAGCGATCTCTTTTTGGCGAGTCATCGCGCGCGTGAGCAGAAGGTTGGCCACATTCGCGCACGCAATCAACAGCACAAGCGCGACTGCCCCGAGCAGAACAGCAAGCGCAGGTCTTAAATCCCCGTACAGCTCTTCGTGGAGCGAGACGAGGGCCACGCCCCGGCCCGAGTTGTTATCCGGGTATCGCTCTTCGGACAGGCGGGCGAGCGAATCCATCTCCGATTGCGCCCGCTCGATAGTCATATCGGGCCTGAGCCGCGCTATCGCGCTGAGGAAATGGTTGCCCCGGTCTATTTTGCTCAGATCGAGGCCGAGCGGCGACCATAGGTCTACCGAGTAGGGGAACTGAAAGCCTTGCGGCATTATGCCTACGACGGTGTGGCTCTCGCCGTTGAGGATAAGGCTCTGGCCTATGAGGTTTTCATCCGAGCCGAAGCGCCGTTGCCAGAGTCCGTGGCTGAGTATGGCTACGCGGTTGCGGCCCGGCGAGTCTTCTTCGATATCGAAGTCGCGTCCGAGCGCAGGGCTCACGCCGAGCGCGCGAAAGAATGTCGAAGAGACCTGTGCCCCCGAAAACCACTGGGGCCGGTCGCCGCCCGTCAGCGTGAAGCTCGAATAACGGTAGGCCGCCATCTGCTCATAGCTCTGACTCGCCTCTCGCCATTCCGCGAAATTGTGCGGCGAGAGCGTGGCGTGTTTATCTCCGCTCTTTCTCTCTGTCTCCCAGATCTGCACTAACATATCGGGCTGCGGGTACGGCAGCGGGCGCAGAAAGACCGCGTTGACTATGCTGAATATAGCGGTGTTGGCCCCTATCCCAAGCGCCAGAACCACCACGGCGACCAGGGTGAAACCCGGCTTCTTTAAAAGCATGCGAAGGCCGTAGCGAATGTCCTGAATCAAGCTTCCCATATCTCTCCTCACGAATCTCAAATCTGTGATTTGAGATCTGAAATTTGAAATTTGAGATCATTCATACCTGAGCGCGACCAGAGGGTCCAGGCTGGTTGCGCGCCGCGCGGGGATATAACACCCTATCAGGGCTACCGCGCCGAGCACGATGCTGACGACCAGAAAAGTCACGGAGTCGGTCGTACTGACCTCGTAAAGCAGGCTCGCCATCAAACGGGTCAAAACGAATGCGGCGACAAGACCTGTGCCGATACCGGCTGCAATCAATACAATGCCCTGCCCCACTATGAGCTTTATTATGTCGCGCCGGTCGGCCCCGAGCGCCATACGTATGCCTATCTCCTGCGTTCGCTGCTCGACCGAGTAAGAGATAACGCCGTGTATTCCGAGCGCAGCAAGTATCATTGCAAACACGGCGAACGCGACGATCAACATCGCCGGATAGCGGCGGATGAAGGTGTAGGTCGAGCTTGAAATCAACTGCTCCATGCTCCTCTCGCCGAATAAGGGTATATCGGGATCGATGGCGCGCATCTCGGTCCTTACGCCTGAAGCGAGCCCTTCCGGGTCGACCGATGTGCGCACGAGCAGAGAGAAATTCGAGTTGACGTCTTGCAGATAAGAGAAATAGACGACCGGCGTAGGGGTCGAATCGAGGCCGATGACATTCTCATCGCCGACCACGCCTATGATCTCCCACGGAGTGCGCGCCGTGTCGAAGCCGAATATGATTCGCTTGCCTACAGGGTCCTGCCCGCTCAAGACAAGATCGACAAGGGTCTTATTGACGAGCACGACCCGCGTGGAATCCATATTATCCCGCTCTTCAAAGCCCCGGCCCTGAACCAGCGGAATCCCCATCACGCCGAAGTAATTCGAGCTGACCGTACGAACATTGGCCTCCGGCCCCTCGTTGAGCCTTGTCTCTGGCCCTCCCTCTATCCAGAAGCTGCCCGTATCGCCGCCGCCTGTGAGCGGAAGCACGCTTACCGAAGCCGCGCCGCGCACACCGGGCAGCGACTGGATCCGCGAAAGAATGTTTTCGTGAACCTGTATAGCCCTGCTCTCTTCGAAGTACTTCGATGGAAGCGACAGGGTTGCGGTCAGCAGGTTCTTTGTATCGAAACCGGGATCGGTCCCAAGCAGCCTTAGCACGCTCTGCATCATCAGCCCCGCTCCCACCAACAGCACGAACGCGAGCGCAATCTCTGTCACCACAAGCAGGCTCCGCATACTCTGGCGCACAAGGCCCGCGCCCGCGCGCCCGCCCTCTTTCAACGTCTCCTGTAGCTTCACGCTCGAAGACTGAATAGCGGGTGCAAGCCCGAATATGATCCCGGTCAGAAGCGAGACGCCGAAGGTGAAGGCGAGCACGCTGCCGTCAATTGAGGTCTGCTGAAGATACGGCATGAAGGTAATCAAAGATTGAGGGATCGCATTGATCAGAAGGTCTACGCCCCAGCCCGCCCAGAGCAGACCGAGCGCCCCGCCCGCAAGAGAGAGCAGGAGGCTTTCGGTCAATAGCTGCCTGACAAGCCTTTTGCGAGAAGCGCCCAGCGCCTGACGTATGGCGATCTCTTTTCGACGCGAGGCCGAACGCGCCAGTAGCAGGCTGGCGACGTTTGCGCAGGCGATCAGCAGGACGAAGCATACGGCCCCTAAAAGAATCAAGAGCACGGGTCTGACGGGGCCTAGAATCTCATCGCGCAGGCTGACGATCCTTAACCCGATCCCTGTATGGGTCTGAGGGTCTTGCTTCTCATACCAGCTGGCAAGCGCGCTCATCCCGGCCTCGGCCTGCTCGAAGCTCACGCCCGGCTTGAGACGGGCGATCACCTTCAGCCAGTGCATCCCACGACGCGATGCGAAGTTCTCCGAAGGCCGCAGAGGCAGCCACAGCTCGACATCGCCTACTTTGGCGAATCGAAACCCTTGCGGCATAACGCCCACGATCACAAAGCTCGCGCCGTTTAGCGTGAGAGTCTGTCCGAGCGCGTCTGAGCGCGCGCTAAAACGCCTTTGAAAGAACCCGTGGCTGAGTATGACGACCGGCTCGGACCCTCTCACGTCCTCGCCCGGTCTGAAGGTTCGGCCGAGCGCCGGCTCGACGCCGAGAAGCGAGAAGAAATTCGAGGTCACGCGGGCAGCCGTTACCCGCTCCGCCCCATCCTTGCCTGAAAGCGTAGCGCCCCCGCCTGTCGTATAGCCCGCCATATCTTCAAAGACATCATTATGCTCTTTCCAATCGACATAATCGGGATAGGATGCCTCGCGCACCTTGAACTGCATGTGCTGCTGCTGGTTGGTCTCCCAGATATGGACCAGGCGGTCCGGCTCGCGGTAAGGGAAAGCGCGCAGGAGGCTGGCGTTGACCACGGTGAAGATGGCGGTGTTGCCTCCGATCCCGAGCGCAAGCGTGAGCAGCGCCGCGATGGTAAATCCCGGCCTCTGGCGAAGCATTCGAAGGCCGTATCGCAAATCCCTCAAAAGGTTCTCCATCCTCGATTCTCCTGAGCCTTATACGATTGGGCACAACAATGCCAGCACAAATAGCCAATTTGCGTGCCATCCGTGCGATTTCGGTAAGTGAATAGATCGTTCGATTTCCGGCAGAGGCGGGTATGAATACTTGCAAACATACTGTTCATTTCTGGGATGGCCATTCCCATAAACGAATCTATTGAGGCCGATTCAATACTTTGAATCGGCCTTCTATTCCGCGCCGGTCGCCTTCTTGACCTCGGGCTCACCTATAACGATACGGGCGAAATCGGCGATATACCGGCGAAGACCTTTTTTGAGCTTCTGCCCGGCGTCGGTGTTGAATTGAATAGCTATGGCGACCTTGTGATCTGCGAAGTATTCCATCTCGGAGAGGTAGCCCGGAAACCACCCGCCGTGACCGTAACTCACACCCCAGTCGCTCTGCCTGATCTGAACGCCGAGCCCGTACTTATCTCCCGGACCCGTCTTCGCCTCAACCCCTTTGAGCATCTCTTCGAGCGATGCCTTCTTCACTACCTCGCCTTCATAAAGCGCCTTCGCCCACTCTGCGAGTTTGAGCGCCGTCGAGACGAGACCGCCCCCGGTCCATTCCATTTGAGGATTGATGATGAACCTGCCCTCCACGATCACGCGCCCTTCAAAGCCGAACGGGCTGTTCGCGCGGGAGTAGCCGGTGATGACGCCCGGGATCGTGCGGGTATTTGACGGCAGAGTGTCATCGAAGTCGAGCCGCCTGAGCACGCGCCTGCTCAGCTCGCTGTAAAAAGTGTTCTTTGTAACCCGCTCGATTATCATCCCCACGAGGATATAGTTCGTATCGGCATACGACCACCCCTGGCCTGCCGGAAACAGCGGCGCCGAGTCGAGCACGTACGAGACAAGCTCTTCAGGCGTCCACACCTTGTCGGGGTTCTCTCTGAGGCGAGCGATGAACTCTTTATTCAGTACGTGCTCGCGAATCCCGCTCGTGTGGCTCATAAGCATCCTGAGCGTTATGTCCGACGAATTGGGGAGCCTCTTAAACCAGGCTTCTCGCCCGAACCACCGCTCGATCTTATCATCGAGACTGGCGCGGCCCTCTTCGACGAGTTGCAGCATGACGGCGGCGACATACGTCTTGCCTATGCTGCCCGAAGGCATGCGGTCCGACGGTTTGAGCTTGATCTTGCCTTCGATGTCTGCAAGCCCCGAAGAGACGGAGAAGGACCTGCCGTCGGCAAGCACGACCCCGACGGTCGCGCCGGGGAACTCCGCCGCCGAGTGCAGCTCATCGAGCTTCGCCTGTACCTTATGCCGGAGATCGGACCTGCTCTGCGCGGCGGCCTCCGTCCAGCCGAGCGCGGGGAGCAGCGCAAACAGAAGCGATAAAACAACCGCCGCTTTGTATCGTTGCGTTTTCTTCATAATCTTAATCAGAAATGATCATTCCTTTTTCAGCCTTATGTCCTGAACGCAGCGAAGCGTGCCGCTGCTGTCGCGCTCGGCTGTTCTGAGCGAGAAGATGCTCTCTTCGTCCTTCGCTCTCTCGCGGATTTCGGAAGATATGTACGGGTCGCCTTCAAAGACGATCTCGAACACCTTCTCGCTGTAGCCGGGCGCCGCCACCACATAATGAATATGCGCGGGCACGCGCGCTTGAGGATAGGGGCCGGGCTTGATAGTGCGGTACTCGTACCGGCCCTGATCGTCCGTACGAATATACCCGCGCAGCCGAGGGTTCGCGCTGTTTGTCGTCTCGCCCGAATAATAGCCCCGGACGTCCGTGTGATAGACGTAGATCGAGGCCCCTTTGACCGGCGTTTTGTTATCCGGGCCGAAGACCCTTCCGGTCACGACGAGCGCCTCGCCGGGCTCGCCTTCGGGGGCGATCACGATCTTGGACGGCGCGTTCGCCGGGGCCAGCTTTGACGCCTGCCCCGAACAGACCGATGCAATCGCCAGAACCAGCAGGATGCTTAGATATTTCATCGACCGCCTCCAAAACAAGGCTCAACCTGCGGCGCTCGCTGCGGGCTCCGCTTTCTCGACCTTCGCACGGTTGAGCAGCAATTCATCAAGAGAGAACCTCCCCGGCCCGACAAGCGCGAACATAACGGCTATCAGAAGGTAGACGGCCGCAAGCTCAAACCTCATATCGGTCGTGACATGACGGTAGGTTGCGACCAGCATGGTAAACCCGATCGGAATGGCTGCGTACCTTGTATAAAGCCCTGCGGCAAGCATCAAAGCGCCGACGGACTCGGAGAGCGCCGCGCAAACGGCAAAGAATGTGGCGAATGGAAAACCTAGGCTCGCCACCCCGCCGATGAAGCCCCACTCCTGTCCGTGAATCAGGTTACCGTATGCTCCGGTCAGTTTTCCCCATCCGTGTAAAGAGATCAGCATAAGCCCCGCGCCCACCCTTAGGAAGAGCAACCCCCAATCGGCTGCTCGCGAAGTTTGGTCTGCCATATTTGTTCCAGTCTCCTATTGAGTATGCTCGCCAGACTGTTAAATATAGCAGCACCTATCTCAAATCTGAAATTTGAGATTTGAGATTATTCATACCTGAGCGCGATCATAGGGTCGACTTTCGTGGCGCGGCGCGCAGGGACAAAACACGCGAGCGCCGCTATCGCCAGAAGCAACACCGGGACGGCGGCGAACGTGGGCAGATCGGTCGGGCTCACCGCAAACAGCAGGCTCGCAAGGAAGCGAGTGAGCGCAAACGAGGCGCCAAGACCTACGACTATTCCCATAGCCGTAAGCGTCAGTCCCTGCCCAAGGACCATCTTCATTATATCGCTCGGTTCGGCTCCCAGAGCCATTCTCACGCCGATCTCGTGCGTTCGCTGTGTGACGATGTAAGAGATCACACCGTATATCC
>DASTET010000977.1:0-6412 GCA_035709445.1 Blastocatellia bacterium
AAGGAGCTCAAGTTCAACGAGGACGCACGCCGCGCGATCGAGCGCGGCGTGAACGTCCTGTCCGACGCGGTCAAGGTGACCCTCGGCCCGAAGGGACGCAACGTCGTGATCGAGAAGAAATTTGGCTCTCCTACGATCACCAAAGACGGCGTCACCGTTGCCAAAGAGATAGAGCTTGAAGACAAGCTCGAAAACACCGGCGCGCAGATGGTGCGCGAGGTGGCTTCGAAGACTTCCGATATAGCTGGCGACGGCACAACGACCGCAACAGTCCTGGCCCAGGCGATCTTCCGCGAAGGGGTCAAAACCGTGGCAGCCGGCGCGAGCCCGATGGCGCTCAAGCGCGGCATAGACAAGTCCGTAGAGAAGGCAGTCGAAGAGATTCAGAGGCTTTCGAAGCCTGTAAAGGGCGATGCCATCGCCCAGGTCGGAACTATATCCGCAAACGGCGACGCAACTATCGGCCAGCTCATTGCCGAAGCTATGGCGAAGGTCGGCAATGACGGCGTTATACAGGTGGAAGAGTCGCGCACGCTTGAAACCACGCTCGACGTGGTTGAGGGAATGCAGTTTGATCGTGGATACCTCTCGCCATATTTCGTGACCGATCCTGAGAGGATGGAAGCGGTCCTCGAAGATTGCCTGATCCTGATCCACGAGAAAAAGATATCTTCGATGAAGGACCTGCTGCCGCTTCTCGAGCAGGTTGCTCGTCAGGGTCGCCCGCTGCTGATCATCGCCGAAGATGTCGAAGGCGAAGCGCTGGCCACACTGGTCGTCAACAAGCTTCGTGGCACCTTGCAGGTCTGCGCCGTGAAGGCACCCGGCTTCGGCGACCGCCGCAAGGCCATGCTTCAGGACATAGCCACACTGACCGGCGGCAAGGCCATCACCGAAGACCTTGGCATCAAGCTGGAAAGCATACAGATCGGCGACCTGGGCCGCGCGAAGAAGGTCATAGTCGATAAGGACAATACGACTATCGTCGAAGGCGCAGGCAAGGAGGCCGATATCAAGGGCCGGGTTCAGCAGATCCGCGCGCAGATCGAAGATACTACTTCGGATTATGACCGCGAGAAGCTGCAAGAGCGGCTCGCAAAGCTCGTCGGCGGAGTGGCCGTAATCAAGGTCGGCGCTGCGACCGAGACCGAGCTGAAAGAGAAGAAGGCCCGCGTCGAAGACGCCATGCACGCCACCAAAGCGGCTGTCGAAGAGGGCATAGTGCCCGGCGGCGGAGTCGCATTCATCCGCGCACAGAAGGCGCTCGAAGAGTTTACTCTCGAAAATGAAGACGAGAATATCGGCGTCGGCATCGTCCGCCGCGCGCTTGAAGAGCCCATCCGCCAGATCGTGGCCAATGCCGGATTCGAAGGCGCGGTCATCGTCGACAAGGTCCGATACGGCAAAGGCGTTAACTACGGCTTCAATGCCGAGACTGAAGAGTACGGCGATATGCTGACGATGGGCGTCGTAGACCCGACCAAGGTGACGCGGTCCGCGCTACAGAACGCCGCTTCAATCGCAGGCCTGCTGCTCACGACCGAAGCCATTGTCTCTGAGATTCCCGAACAGGAGAAGGAAGCTCCGCAGATGCCGGGCGGCGGCATGGGCGGGTTCTAATAGATCACATTGACAGGATTAACAGGATTGACAGGACCGGGCGTTTCGCGTGCCCTGTCGATCCTGTTTTTTTATTGCGCGCGCAGTATGGCCAGCGGCTTTCGAGTGAGCACATCGATGGTCGAGGCCGCGCCTACCACGACGACCATCGCCACGGTTATGGCGATGCCTGCCAGGTTTATCTCGGGAGTCGGGCTCCAGTCGATGTCGAAGACATATCGCGAGGTCGCATAGGAGAGACCTATCGCCGCAGCCGAGCCTATAATTCCCGCCACGAGTCCCAGCAGCCCGTATTCGGCAAGCAGTATGATCAGCAGCGTTTTTCGTTTTGCGCCGAGCGTCTTTAAAACGGCAGCTTCATATATTCGCTGGAATTTCGTCATAGCTATCGAGCCGATCAGGATCAGCGCGCCGCTCAGGAATACGAACCCTCCGAGAAATGACACGGCAAGCGTTATATTGCCCACTATTCGCTTAATCGAAGCGACTATGTCCGTCACATCGATTATCGAGATGTTCGGGTATTCATCGAGCACGATGCGCTGGAACCTCGCCCGTTCAAGCTCGTCTGTCGGGCCGTTTATAGCGCCTATGAGCATTTGCGGGGCGTTCTCCAAAGATCCTGGTCGAAACAGGATCATGAAACCGGTCCGCGAATTCCGCCAATCGACCTCGCGAAAACTTGTGACGCGGGCGGTAAGCTTTCGGCCCTGAATGTCGAAGGTTATCGTGCTGCCGAGATCGAGTCCGGCCATGCCGCGCATGCTCTCTTCAATAGATATCTCAGGATCAGGCGAAGGTTCCGGCCCCCAGAACTCTCCGGCGACTATCTTTTCGTTCACTTCAAGATTGGGCCGATAAGTCACGACGTACTCGCGACCGAGTCTCCCACGGTTGCGCTGCATCTCGCCCTGCTCGAAATCTATTTCTTTGCCGTTTATGGCGACTATACGCATTCGAACGGTTGGGATGAGCGTGGTCTGCTGGCCGGTCTCTTCTTTGATTATCCGTTCAACCCCTTCGCGCTGGTCTTTCTGTATCTCGATCAAGATGAGGTTAGGCAGATTGCCCTGCCTGCCGAAATCGAACTCCCTGAGCAGGTTCGATTGGACCGATTGTATGGAGATGATCAAAAAGACGCCCAGCCCCACTACCATGACGATGACGCGGGTTTGATTGCCCGGGCGATAGAGACTGTTTATCGCCTGCCGCATTGCGAACGAGCCCACGTTGCGCACCCGGCGCACCATCCATATCAAAAGTCCCGCCGCCAGATAGAGAGCCAGGGCCGTTACCGCGAGCCCGCCCAGGAAAAACAGGCCCACTTTAAGCGAGCCTGCTTGCCAGGATACGAGCGCCACCAGCCCCACTGTAACCAGCAGACCTGTGATCAGTCTCAAGGTATCGAAAGACCGCTTCGGCTGCTCGGTGTCGTCACGCAGCAGCACATTCGGCTTTATGCGGCGTATTCGCAGGAGCGGGAGCGCCGAAAAGAGTATCGTTATGAGAATGCCCACTCCGAGGCCCTGAGCAATCGCTCTGGGTTGAAGCCCATAGCTCAGGTTTTGCGGCAGGCTTTCGGCAAAATACGTGGCGATGAAGAAGAGCACCACTCTGGCAAAGACGACTCCGAGTATGCTGCCCGCAAGCCCGAGCGCGAGCACCTGAGCCAGGTACGCCGTGCTCACCTTGCCGCCCGTTCCGCCGACGCATTTGAGCACGGCGATTGTCTTCTTCTTCTGCTCGATGAAGACCCGCGTGACGTTCGATATGCCCAGCCCGCCGAGCACGAGTATCACAAGCCCCGTGAGCGAGAGGTAGTCTTCGGCGCGCGATAGCGATTCATTCAGGTTCTCTTGCGAATCCTTGTAGGAGCGGACAGAGACGAGCTGGTTCTTCAAATCAGCCCTCAACTGATTGAC
The DNA here is from genome assembly GCA_035709445.1 of Blastocatellia bacterium. GTDB lineage: Bacteria > Acidobacteriota > Blastocatellia > UBA7656 > UBA7656 > DASTET01. Next base: position 3,543 of record DASTET010000977.1, read on the forward strand.
AAGCGCCTGCATACTCCCCTCGGGGGTGGCGAACAGGACTCTGCGTCGAGCGCGGCTGCCGAACCCGGTCAGCCCCGCTCCTTCCAGAGCCGACCTTTCGATGAATACGCGCGGGCCCAATCGAAACCCGCCCGCGCCGCCCGGCTCCTGGCTCAATACTCCACGAATCTCGAAAGTCGAGTTCCCGATCTTCACCTGGTCGCCCACGCTGAGCTGCAAGCGGTCGAGCAAGCCGGCCCCTACAATCGCGCCGTGGTCCTCAACGAATGAGTAATCGAACCGCTCGCCGCTCTTGAGCATGAAATCTCCATAAAGAGGGAAGCCGGGGTCGATGCCCTTCAGCTCGATCATCATCGCGCCTTCGTTGGACGGATCAGCCGGGCGCAGCATGGTGGCCGACTCGATTGTTTCGACCCTCGCCGTGACGAGCGGCGAGCGAGAGACGCGGTCGATGACCTCAAGGGTCTCGTTAGTCCAGGGTCGATTAGAGTCTACCTGCACGTCGGCTGTGAGAAGCGAGCGGGCCTCGGAAGCGACGGCGAGGTTGATGTTCTGGGTCATCGATTTCAGCGCAACGATCGCGCCCACGCCTATCGCTATGCAGATGAAGAAAAACAGCAGCCTGCGCCAGGATGCCCTTAGCTCGCGCCGCGCCATCTGGAAGACGAATCTCATTGTCTTGACGCCTCCACTTCCGTCTCCGTCTCGGTTGCGAAAGATTTCATCTCGGTATCGCTCACGACCCGGCCGTCTCTGAGAGAGATGCGGCGGTCGGCAAGCGACGCGAGCTCGTGGTCGTGAGTGACCAGAACGAGCGTGGCCTTACGCTTTCGATTCATCTCGACCATAAGATCTAACACGTGTCGCCCGTTGCGCGAATCGAGATTTCCCGTCGGCTCGTCGGCCAGCAGTATCGAAGGGCCGTTTGCGAAGGCGCGCGCAATCGCTATACGCTGTTTTTCGCCGCCCGAAAGTTGCGACGGGTAATGGTGAGCGCGTGCGACAAGATCGACGTCTTCAAGAAGTCGCTGGGCCCTCGCGCGCGCGTCCTTGATGCCGGCGATTTCCATCGGGACCAGGATGTTCTCAAAGGCCGTGAGCGACGGGATAAGATGAAACGACTGGAACACGACGCCGATTTTCTCGCCCCGAAGCACTGAAAGATCATCCTCGCTCATATCGATGATCGAGCGACCATCGATGAGTATCTCGCCCGATGTGGGGCTGTCGAGCCCCGCTATCAGCCCGAGCAAGGTCGATTTTCCGCTGCCGCTCGGTCCGACTACCGAGACGAATTGTCCGTCAGGTATTATTAGATCGAGCGAATGAAGTATGGTGAGCAAGTCACCCCCGGAAGGAACGGTTTTAGAAACCTTGTATAGTTCAATCATGAAATCAATTCTGCTGAGCCTGATATTATTAGGGACCATCGGTCTCGGGGCCTGTAAGGGCCAGGCTACGAACGAGACATCCGTTTCGCCAGCCAGCCCGCCTTCGGCGAGTCCGGCTTCGACTGCATCCCCATCTAAGAGTGTACCCAAGATAATCGCTTTCGGCGATAGTCTAACAGCCGGGTATGGCCTGTCGCCCGTCGAAAGCTACCCTTCTCTGCTCCAAAAGCGGCTCGAAGCCGACGGCTTTAACTACGAAGTCGTAAACGCCGGAGTTTCGGGCGACGTCTCGGCGGGCGGGCTCCGGCGAGTAGACTGGGCGATGGAAGGCGATGTGCGCGTGGTCATCATCGAGCTTGGCGCAAACGATATATTGCGCGGCCAGCCTGTAGATCAGATGAAAAGAAACCTCGGCCAGATCATCGAGCGCGCGAAGGCCCGCGGCGCAGAGGTCCTGCTTGCAGGGATGGAAGCGCCGACCAACTCCGGCCCCGAGTATCGTCGTGAAGTCCACGAAGCATTTCCTGCACTAGCGCGTGAGCACAACGTGCCGCTCATCCCGTTTTTTCTCGATGGGGTCGCAGGGATAGAAAGGCTAAACCTGCCCGACGGCATCCACCCGAATGCGGAGGGGACCAGGATCGTGGCTGAAACCGTCTATAAATACCTCCGCCCGATTCTCGAAAAAGAAAGCGCGAAGTAGCGCGATGAGCCCCGCTTGCGCTAAATTCAAAGCCTCGAAGAGCGACAGGAGGGCTTTCTTTCGATGGGTCTTATCTCCGACAGCGAAATAGCGGCGGCTGCCCGCAAGCGAAATCAGAGAATACTCGACAGCTCGCGCAAGCCATACATCGAGCTTGAGCCAAGATACCTCATACAGATGGCGCACCTTACGACTCCCGCGACCGTCTGGAAGTACATCGAAGGGGCGGTCACCAGATCAAAAGCCAATCTCGTGATGCTCGATCTGGAAGATTCGATCCCGCGCGATAACGCCGAGCTTCTCAATCAGGGTCGCGCAAACATCATTCGCGCCTTCAACGAGCTGGATTGGGGCCGGCGGCTCAGGTTCTTTCGCCCGCGCGGGACTGAGCTCGACCCTGCGCACGAAGACATTGCCGTCATAGTCGAACAGGCGGGCCGTAACCTTGACGGATTGATCTATCCAAAAGTCGAAAGCGCAGACGAGGTCCGCTCTCTTGACGAAACGCTCACCGCGCTTGAAAACAGGTTCGGTCTGACCCCTGGCAGCATCCGTATAGAAGTCCTTATAGAATCCGTGTCAGCCGAAGAGCGAGTCTTCGATATTGCCCGCTCGTCGCGCCGGCTTGTAGGGCTCGTCTTCGGATCGTACGACTACTGGGCCTCGCTCGGCATGAGCCCTGCAGTATACCGCTCGGATCACCCGCTCATCGCCGAGGCGCGGTGCTCTATAGTCAAGGCGGCAGCCTCGGTCGGGGTACCGGCAATAGCCGAAAT
>DASTET010000978.1:0-5264 GCA_035709445.1 Blastocatellia bacterium
AGCCGCCGCCGCAATCTCCGTTCGCCCTCGACGAGCCGCCATCATGGATAGGGCAAGTATCAGGAACGCCAGAACCATCGAAATCGCGCTGACGGGATTATTGTCCGAATCTGTTCCCAATCTCAGGAGCGCGCCTCGCAATGACTGGTTGCCGGAATATGCGAGATCGAATCCCTGCTCGTTCATGATGGTCCGGTCTATAAAAGCTTCGATAACACCGGGCGCGCGCTGACCGTAAGGGAGCAAGCTCGCAACCGTTACTACCGCTATAAGCGACACGCACAGCACGGCAAACTTCAATCGAAGCCGCGCAATTTGATAGAGGAGCAGTACACCCGGCGTGAGCTTGATCGAAACGGCGAGCGCGAGCGCAGCCGCCGACGCAAGCTTTTTTTGCTTCGCGTAAAGATAGACGTGCGCGACCGCAAGCGCTGCGACGATATTGTTCACCTGTCCGAGGTTGAGATTGTCGAGTATAAACCGGGCGATCAAAACGAGGGCCGCGACCGCTGCCAGTAAGAGTTTAGAGTGAGAGCCCTGCTCGTCCGTTATCGCAAGCGAAGCCGACATCCGGGCGGCCGCCGCGACCGAGGCCGCGCTTATCAAGAACCAGATGTAGGCTGCAACCGGCAATGGCAGCAACGCAAGCGGCACGAGGATCTCGGCCATAAGCGGCGGGTAAAGATATGTCGTCCACGAGCCGAGCGAATTCTGATAAGGGTCGCGTCCGGCGGCTACCTCGCGCGCCGCAAAATAATAGACGTTGAAATCGTTGCTGTAGACCTCGGGGTCGGTGCCCGACCTTGTTGCGAAATAGATTCCGCCGAGCAGTAGCGCAACCGCCAGGAGGATCAGAACAACCTTGCGACGATGCGTCCTTTTCTCCATTTCCACTGCTCTAATTTGGGAACAGCAGGCGCGAGTAGTAGTATATGATCGGCGCGCAAAACAGAAGGCTATCGACGCGGTCGAGCATGCCGCCGTGTCCGGGGAAGATATTGCCCGAGTCTTTCACCTGAGAGCCGCGCTTGAGCAATGATTCGGCGAGGTCTCCTACCTGACCGACTATCCCTATAACAGCTCCAAGCAAAAGGGCGTGAAGCGCGGGGATCTCCGGAAAGAAGACGTACTTTGAAGCCAGCCCCGCGAGAGCCGCCGAGATAAATCCGCCTATCGAGCCTTCGATGGTCTTTCCGGGGCTTACGCGAGGGGCAAGCTTGTGCCGCCCGATCGAGCGGCCCGTGTAGTAAGCTCCCGTGTCGGTCAGCATCACCATAGCAAAAAAGATCGTCAGCAGCTTCGCCGCAAGCTTTGGCGTGGCAGGAGCAGTGAGCGTGTCCGGAGTCATACGAAGCGCGATCAGAAAACCGAGCAGCAACGCTACATAGACCACGCCGAAAATCGTGGCGCTGACAGAGGCTAGCGACCTCTGCATATCTTCGGCGCGAAATACCTCTACCGCGAGCGCGGACACGGCGAGCGCAGCAAGCGCAGCCACTATCCAGGCCGGGCTTTCGTAAACGAACGCCGCGATCACCGCGAGCGCAGCCGGATAGCCCAGAAACTGCAAAGGGCGGCAGCCCGCCTTAGAGGCAAGACCGTAGAATTCTGCGAGGCCCGCTATGATCGCGAGCGCGCCGATGGCGACGAAAAAATAAGGTATTTCATTCCAGACTGTGTAGAGCAGGATGGGCAGCGCGACCAGCGCTGTCAGTACTCTTTTCATAAGTAAAAAGTGTCCCTTTAACGACGCACATCACCGGGCGCAGTAACTTCGCCCTGCCCGCGCGGAGTAACCATTATGTTCTGCGGCTTGATATCCCGATGTATGATCCTTCGCGAACGAGCCTCTCGGAGCGCGTCCGTTACCTGAATGGCTAAGTAGCCGCCGCAGATTATAACACCTGCATAGACCGCCTCCGAAAGTATTCTTCATACTCCTGTCTCTCCACCACCATTTTCAGCAGCCTGGAGCCGCGCGCCGGGGATCACATTCTTATCTCCAGGTCTTTAAGACAGACGGATCACAGAGGGGTTGTGACCGCCGTCACTGCCTTTAAACCGAAAAAGTGCTATAGCATTTCCGCAGGGAGGTGCCGAAAGATGTCAGCAAAGATCAAGGCTATTGATTTCATGTACTATGTCGCCACCCCGGAATTCATGCAGCAGTGGGATCGCGCCAAAGAGGGCGAGCTTGTATGCCGGATGGAAAAGGCTATCGGCGGACTGCCTCGCTTCGCATCAATCGAAGAGATGCTCGGAAAGATGGATGAGGCCGGAGTCGAAAAGGTCTTTATAACCCAGTGCAAGATGTGGTCCTACTGGCGCAAGTGGATGTACATGGACACACGTCTTGAGGATGTCCTCCAATACACGGAGAAGTATCCGAAACGATTCGTTGGATTGGCCGGTTACAACCCTTTCCGCATTCAAGAGAGCTTGCGAGAAATAGAGACGGCCGTTAAGAGGCATGGCTTCAAAGGAGTCTATGTCCACATCTATGGATTCGATATCCCGCTCAACGATAGAAAAATGTACCCCCTCTATGCGAAATGCGTCGAGCTGGATGTGCCTGTATCGATGCAGGTCGGCCATGTTCTTGAAGCAATGCCGAGCGAGGGCGGAAGGCCCATCTATCTGGATCGCGTAGCCTGTGATTTTCCCGAACTGAAGATGATCGGCGCGCATACAGGCTGGCCCTGGGTGGAAGAGTTAATATCGGTCTGCTACAAGTGGGAGAACGTATGGTTTGGCGTCGATGCCTGGTCGCCGAAATATCTCTCACCGCAGACACTGCAATTTATCAACAGCCGCCTCGGAAGGGACCGCTCGATCTGGGGAACCAACGGCCTCCCGTGGAAGGAGACCCTGAGCCAGCTCGACGAGTTAGGTCTCAAAGAGGAGGTCAAACGCAAGCTTCTGCGCGAGAACGCCATCCAGCTATTCAAACTCGATTAGAGGCGCAACGCGCGAGCGTGCTCCTTTAAGTTGAGGTCGAGAGAGGCATAGATATGACCCTTATTGATTTCACCGACAAGTCTGTGATCGTCACCGGAGGGGCGCGTGGAATCGGTCGCGCAATCGTCCATGCCTTTGCCGAAGCGGGGGCAGATGTCCTTATAGGCGACCTCCGCATCGAAGAGGCCGAAACCACTGCGCGCGAGATCGGCGAGTTGACAAAACGGCGCGTCGAAGCTGTGCGGGCCGATGTGACCAGGCTTGAAGACGCTCAAAAACTTTCCAGGTCGGCGCTTCAGCGATTCGGAAAAGTCGATGTGCTCGTCAATAGCGCCGGATGGGACCGCCTGATGCCCTTCGTGAAGACCACGCCGGATTTGTGGGACAGGATCATCTCGATAAACTTTCGCGGAGTGGTTCACACGTGCTACGCGATCCTTCCGCACATGGTCGAGCGCAAGCATGGGAGCATTATTAATATCAGCTCTGATACCGCGCGGGTCGGCTCGTTTGGCGAAGCGGTTTACGCTGCCTCGAAAGCAGCCATCATAGCCTTTTCCAAGACGCTGGCGCGCGAGCATGCGCGCGACAATATAAGGGTGAATGTCGTCTGCCCCGGGCTGGTCGAGACGCCGCTCATCGAAGAGATGCGCGGCGACGATTTCACGGCAAAGATTCTCAGCTCAATAGTCAGTTACATCCCGTTCAAACGATTGGGGCAGCCTGATGAAATCGCCCCTGCGGTTCTGTTCTTAGCTTCCGGTGTCGCCGGCTATATCACAGGACAGGCCCTCAGCGTCAACGGCGGCCTCAATATGGTCGGATAACAGCCAGGCCATAGCCGTATCTCCGCAGTGTGAGTTGGGGAACTCTTTCGGAGGAATCATGTATGAAGCGTCTTTAAGCTGTGAGGAGTTCATTTACGACCTCAGCTTTCCCACGGTAAAAAAATGGAAAGCCGAGCATCCGGGGCAGCAGGCCATAGCCTTCTTCCCTGTTTACGCCCCGGTTGAAATCATACACGCCTGCGGCATGCTGCCGGTGGGTTTGAATGGAGCGGGAGATCGCCTCGACATCCAACACGCCGACGCCAAATTCGGATCTTTCATCTGCTCGATTGTGAAAACCACGCTTGAGATGGGGTTGACCGGCCATCTTGAGCCATTCGATGGATTGCTCTTTTCTTCCATTTGCGATTCGGCGCGAAATCTCTGCTTTGTCATGAAACGCAATTTCCCCAGTCTCTTCGTCGATTTCTTACACCTGCCGCACAACCCCAGCATACCGGCGAGCAAGGAGTTTTTGAGGAGCGAGTATCACAGGCTCAAGACCAGCCTGGAGCAGATGAGCGGAAAGCGGGTCGATGATGAACGGCTGTTTCGCTCGATCGAGCTGTACAACGAGAATCGGGCGATTGCGCGCCAGTTATACGCCGCGCGCGACGAGCATCCGGAGCTGATCCGAACGACAGAGCTGTACTCGCTGGTGCGCGCAGGCAATTTCATCCCCGTCGAAGAGCACACAGAGATGCTGTGGACCACGCTTAACGATCTGTCAAAGCGGCAGGTGAAGCCGCGCGACTCGATTCGAGTGGTAGTTGAGGGAGCATTTTGCGAGCAACCGCCGCTGGATCTGATCAGGTTGATGGAAGAGGCAGGCTGCTACATAGTCGACGACGATTTTTCGCTCGGGCGCAGGTGGTTTTATGAGGATGTCCCGACCGATGACGATCCGCTCGCGTCCCTGGCTGAAAGCTATCTGGACCGTTCCGTCTATTCGTCGGTTAGGCACGATTTCCGAAAGCCGCGCTTCAAGGAGTTGATCGAGAAGGCGCGGCGGCGGCGCGCAGATGCCGTGATCTTTTTGATTGCGAAATTCTGTGAGCCTGCCGATTTCGATTACGTGCTGTTCAAGCAAGAGCTGGAAAAAGAAGCGATCCCACATCTTCTCCTGGAATTCGAAGAGAAGTCATTTACTTTTGAACGGCTCCGGACAGAAGTTGAGACGTTCGTTGAGTCATTACTTTTCGACTGAGCCTGAGAGCCAGCCCCTGGCCACATAAGAGGCCGGCTTTCAGCTCCTGTCGCTGCTTCGGCGCCGTGAGATTTTATCGAGGTGATATGCAACAGGTTAAAAAGACGGAATATCGCAGTCATATTCACCACTGGCAGAAGGACTTGATGCTCAGATGGTATGACCGCCTCGACCAATCGGCTCAGACGAGCGATCCTCCTGCCGTTTCGATGATGATTTCCGGCAACTGCGTCGAGCTGCTCGAAGCCTTCGGGGCAGTGCCAATCTATCCG
>DASTET010000979.1:0-5024 GCA_035709445.1 Blastocatellia bacterium
GCCGTCAAACTCCTCACCTCTATATCGGGGGATAACGAGGCGGCGCAGATGCGCTTCAACCGCGAGGCGAAGATGGCCAGCCGCATAGACAACCCCCACGCGATTACTATATATGACTACGGAGAGTCCGAAAGCGGCATCCCCTTTCTCGCAATGGAGTTCATCGACGGCAAGGCGCTGTCGGACCTGCTGGCGGTCGAAAGGACCCTCCCGCTCGACCGCGTCGTAAACATCACCAACCAGATAGCCGAAGCTCTTTCGGCGGCCCATGCCATGGGCATCGTTCACCGCGACCTCAAACCCGATAACATAATGCTGACTCAGAAGGGCGGGGAGAGCGATTATGTAAAGGTGCTCGACTTCGGGATAGCAAAAGCGGTGACCGAGGACAGGCAGGATAATCTTACAAAGACGGGGTACGTGCTCGGCACGCCCGCTTATATGTCGCCCGAACAACTGTCGGGCGAAAACCTCGACGCGCGGTCCGATATATACAGCCTCGCCATCATGGTCTATGAGATGTTGAGCGGACGGCTCCCCTTTGAAGGCGACAACCCGCAGGCTGTTTTGATCAAGAGGATAACGGCCGATCCCATACCTTTGCGAGCGGTTGCGCCTTCGGTGAGCGACTCCATCGAGCGAGTGGTGATGGAAGGTCTCGCGCGAGAACGCGATAGCAGATACCCTACGGTCGATGCCTTCTCGAAGGCGATGAGATTCGCCCAGCAGGCGGGCACCCTGGAGATAGGCAGCCGCCCTACTCAGGTCATCAGCCAGGAGTCTGGCGCGCAAGAGACCCAGGCGTGGGCGAGCAGTCAAAGAAAGCCCGGCGCACCCCCGGCTGAAAGCGATGACCTGGCAAAGACGATTGCATTCGGCAAACAGACCTCCGATATGGTCTCAGAGATGGCGGAGAAATCCCCGCGCAAGACCACGCCTTATCAAGCGGGGTCGCAAAAGCCTGCCCCTCACAAAGGCGAGCCGCCTGACGCGAGACAGGAGACCGTTGCGCTCCCACAGACACCTACGGCCCAGAAGACCGGTGTGAAAGAGCCTTCTGTGAAAGCGGCTCCTTTGAAAGAGCCGACCGTGGAGATCGGGGCGGCTGATATGAACAGGCCGCCCGTCGAATCGAAAGTGATTGCGACTGCTCCCGGCAGACCGCGCTGGATTTTTTACGGCGCGGCAGGCGCGGCGGCCGTCGTCGTGGTCTTGCTCGCCCTTCTGTTTATGCCGAGCGGCGGGTCGGGTTTCGCCCTGATAGTCAGGGGGGCGCCTTCGGGCAGCGAGGTCTTCGTAAACGACACCTTTCGCGGCAATATCGGCGCGGACGGCAGTCTCAAGGTCGAAGGTCTGGAGCCGGGCAGCGCAGAGGTCCGCGTCTCGCGCCAGGGATTTGCCGAATTCAAGTCCTCGGTGACCGGGAATAAGGGCGAAGAGCGGGCGGTAGAGGCGAAGCTTCTGCCCCTCGAGATAGATGTAAAGGGCGCGATGGTGCTCATCCCCGCCGGGGAATTCGCCATGGGGAGCAACAACTATTCCGAGGATGAAAAACCTGAGCACATGGTGAGTCTGCCCGCTTTTTATATAGACAAGTACGAGGTCACGAACGCGCAGTACAAGATATTCTGCGACGCGACTGGCCGCAAGCCGCCCGCCAACCCTTCGTTCGATCCGACCTATTTCGAGAGCAAACCCGATTCACCCGTCCTCGGCATCACAAGAGACGAGGCGAGGGAGTACGCTCGTTGGGCAGGCAAGCGTCTGCCTACCGAAGAAGAATGGGAGAAGGCCGCAAGCTGGGACCCCGGAGCGCGGGCCAAGCGGCAATGGCCCTGGGGCAATAACGCGGACATCAAACTGGCCAACCTCGGCACGGGAAACCCCTCTCCAGTAACCGAATACCCATCCGATCGCAGCGCGTATGGAGTATACGGTATGGCAGGGAACGCTTATGAATGGGTCGACTCCTACTACGATGCCTATAAAGGCAATACGAAGGCTAATAAAGACTTCGGCACGACGCTCTCCGTGGTTCGGGGCGGCAACTTCCTCATCAAGGAGGCCGACGCGGCCAGGACCACTTACCGTAATAACCTTCGGGCGGTATTTTCGGGAACGCTGTCGACGCCCGTAGGGTTCAGGTGCGCGATGTCGGCCGACGCTTACAGTGGAACGAGCAAGTAGATTTAGAAAGGATCATTTAATGCAGTCTAGAGCACTAAGGGTTTGCCTGATAGCAGTAGGAGCCGCGCTGTTGATTCAGACCGTAATCACCCGCCCGGCCAGCGCTCAAAAACAGGGGGCCGATCTCTGGTATGCAAAGGCCTCTATCACGCGAGTGGCCAAGCCCAACCGCAAAAGGGCTCGCCCTCTCTCGACGAGACCTCAACAGGCGAGCTTTCTCACGCTTCAATGGCAGATCGTCAAACGCGGCGACGGAAACAAGAAGATAGAGGTCGACCCGGGGCAGGAGTTCAAGACCGGCGATCAGGTACAGATAGCCGTCTCTCCAAACCAGAACGGCTACCTCTACATCTTTCACTACATGGACGGGAAGGACGGGCAGCTGCTCTTCCCTGCTCCGCACGTCAACGGCGGTAGCAATTACGTCAAGCAGAACCAGGAGTACTTCGTGCCGTCGCGCTGCTCGAACGTGCCGCAGGCCGACGACTGCTGGATAACGATGACGCCGCCTGCGGGCATCGAAAATTTCATTCTTATATTCAGCCGTGATGAGATCACCACTCTGCCGAATGATGTGAACGAAGCGGGCGAGGTGATGGTAAAGCGGGAGATTATCGAAGAGCTGAAGTCGAAGTCCGAGCAGTCTGTAAAAGAGTTCAAGCCGACGCCTGTGCGTGGGCTGAGCATCGCCCGCTACGGCAAATGGGTGCGCAACATTAATACTAAAGACAACGAAGAGCTCATCGCGTCCCTCCAACTCAAACACGGGGAGTAGCGAAGACGAAAGGAGCAGTGAGATATGAGGGCATTGGTACGTATTTTGAGCGCAACGACGGCGCTTGTCATGATGATATCGGTTTCGATTATCGCCCAGAGCAGTGACGGGACGCGCGCTCGCGACCTGTTTATAAAGAAGCGCGCCGACGCGATGCAGATAGTACTTTTGAAAGCCGAAGGAGAGAGGCTTGTTCCCACGTCTCCAAGCACCGAGTTCAAGTCCGGCGATCAGATCAAGATAGCCTTCGAGAGCAACTTTGAAGGCTACATATACCTGATCAACGTGACGCCGGGAGGAAAAAAGCAAGTGCTCTTTCCCTACGCCGATTCGGCAAGCAATGCGGTCCGGCCCAATCAGAGGTACGAGTTCCCTCCGGGCAGCGACATAATAGAGTTCGATGAGGAGAAGGGGACCGATGTGCTGCAGGTCATCATGTCGCGGGACCGCGTGCCTCTTCTCGATGAAGCCATAAAGAAATCGGGAGGCCAACTGGGCGAGTCGGCAGCAAGCGCGGCAGCCGAGCTTCAAAGCGGGCTCGTCAGCGAGAAGACGGCCTCGGTCCTCCCTGAAAAAGGGCCGGGCAGCGTGCGATCTCGAAACGTTATCATCGCCGCAGGACAGGATAAGAACCCTCAAGGCTCGGTCGTGGCCATAGACGACACCACGCCCTCGGGCAAGGGGAGCAGCTCGTCCGGCAAGATCGTAGCTGCCACGCTCAAGCGCGGCGAAGTGGCGACATTCGAGCTCAGACTCAAACACAAATGAAGAATTCTGGCGAGTCTAGCGAGTCGAGAGTCTAGCGAGTCGCTTTCGAGACAGACATCGCATGAATCAGATAATGCAAAGTAATCAGCACCGTCACGAGCGGGACTCGCCAGACTCTCGACTCGCTAGACTCGCCAGACTCTTTTTGCTCGCATTGCTTGCGGCCTATGCCCCGATTTCGTCAGCGAGCCAGAAGACTCCGCAACTTTCGCCCGAAACGCGGACGCGCGTGCGCCAGGCGATTGCTGCAGTCGGGCTCGTTATAGTTCGAAGCAATGATTCGTCCATGCTCAAGCCGCGAGGGTCGGCTGTCATCGTGCGCAGCGACGGCGTGGTCGTCACCAACTATCACGTCATAATCGATACAAACAGGTCGAACCAGATTTACGACGACATATTCTTTGCGCTCTCATCGGAAGGAGCGGCGGCCACCTCTTCAACAAACCGGTTTCGATTGCGGCCCGTCATAGTCAGCCACGACCTCGACCTCGCCCTCCTGCGAATCGATGGCGACAGCCAGGGAAATCCCATAGAGGGCTCTATCGTCTTCCCGACTCTCGAGCTGGGCGATTCCAATTCGCTCAAGCTGCTCGACGATATTACGATCATAGGATTTCCGGAGAAGGGCGGCTCGACCGTCACCGTCAACTCCGGGATGGTCGAAGGCAAAGATGTGCTTGGCAACTGGATAAAGACCGATGCGCGCATGATTCGAGGCAACAGCGGCGGCGCGGCGGTCAATAGCGAAGGCAAGCTCATAGGCATCCCGACCAAGGTGGTTACCGACTCGCAGCCTATAGATCGTAACGGCGACGGGTTCCCGGACGATAACAGGATATACGGGTCTGTCGGGTTCCTGCGCCCCTCAAGCCTTGTCGCCTCCATGCTTTTAAAGCTTGATGAGCAGGCTGCGACCGCGCCTTCAAAACGAGAGACGGTGGGCATCATGCCCGCAGCCACTGTCATAACAGTGCGAGGGCTCGTCCGCTCATCGCCTGACGGGACCCCGCTGGCAGGAGTGCTCATAGGGCTTCTCCCTGCGGGCGTCGACGAGGTCAAGGAATCGAACCTCCTCACCTGGGGCGGGAGCAACCCCGAAGGCCAGTTAGTCCTCAATAAACCTGTCCCTCCCGGTCGATATACGGTAAAGGCGAAAGCATTAGGGTTTCAAGGTTATACGCGCGAGATCGAGATCACTCCAAAATCTGGCCCCATAACGATTGAACTTACAACGGCAGTCAAAAAATAAAACATTGTCGGAATAACCGCAGAGGACGCAGAGGTACGCAGAGGA
>DASTET010000980.1:0-13158 GCA_035709445.1 Blastocatellia bacterium
GGATACTCCCACAGCATATCGCCGTTCTCTATGGCGAGCCCGACGACGCGGCGAGACGTGACGACGACTATCTGTCTCTGCCCCCCGAGCGTGGCCAGAATCGGAGAGACATACGCCTGCCGGTCATCGAGCGACCGCCAGACCGGCTCTCCGGTCTGCTTGTTGTAAGCGACGACGCTGCGGCCCGACTGTCCGCCCGGAAGCACTATCACCTTGTCATCGACTACGAGCGGGGATGCTGCCATGCCCCAGTCCAGATTGGTCGCCCGGTTGTCGGTCAGAATATTTCGACCCCAGAGGAGCTTTCCGGTCTTCGCGTCGAGACATCGCAGCTCTCCCGTCGCGCCGAGCGCATAGAGACGGCCCTGGTTCCAGGTAGGGGTCGCTCGCGGGCCGTCTCCGCCCATCGATTCAACAAACGACGCATCCCATCCGTGAGTCCACAGCTCGCGCCCGCTCTCTACATCATAGGCGGCCACCACCTCCTGTGCGCGACGCTGCTCTATCGTATAGGCCACGCCTTCAGCGACAACGAACGAGGCATAGCCGCCACCGACCGGCTGACGCCAGAGCATTCGGGGTCCGCTCGCGGGCCACTCCGAGAGCACCTTCAACTCATCATACCGACCGTCACGGTTCGGCCCGCGATAATCGGTCCAGTAGGTCCGCGCGACCTTCGGAGCCGCAGGGGACGCCACGGCTGGCGTGGCAGCGGCTGCGCTTGCGTCCGGTTGCTCGGCAGGCTGCGGGGCGCTCTCCGGCGCAGCGGGCGCTTCCGCTGAGGTCTCCCGCTGCCGCGCGCGATGCTGCTCAAGCTCCGAGTAGTGAGCATCCATCTCGGGGTTCTTGACGAAGGGACTCGGCAAGATACCCATAGCCGAGAGCGCAACCGCGTACCCCGCTCCGAGGGCAACGATGGCAATCGTACCGACGATCTTGTTTATAGAGTCAGTCCCTGATCTGGCCCACAGAAGAATGATTCCCGCAGGCGGAAACAGGATTGAAGCCAGAACCAGGAATGGGACGGATTGATAAAAGGGCTTTGGTTCCATAGCGTGACTTAACTCCTACTTTCTTGATTCCTGCGATGAGCGGTCCCCTCTCTCGCTCACAACAGGTTAGACGGAGAACTAAAGGTTCAGCTTCCCTTCTATGTGATATTGCCCCGGCAGAGCCGGGGCAACATTTACCGCCGATATACGCGCTTATTGGGCGATTACCTGCCCGAATCCTGAGTTACGCAGTAGAGGTGCTTATCGCCTCGTATATACAGCCTTCCGCTCGCTATGGCCGGCGTAGAGTAAATAGGCTCGCCGAGCGTGTTCGTGCGCAGTATCTCGTGTGTCGGGCCGGCCTTGACCACAAACGTGTCGCCGTCCTCGCTGCTGATGAGAATCTTCCCGTCGAACGCCACGGGAGATGCCATAAAAGATGCGGGGACGGGGACGCGGCCCCCTTCGTATTTCAACTCGCCGGTCTTTACGTCGAGACAGGTCAGAAGCCCCTTGTCGGAGATCAGATATACATAATCCCCGTACAGAATCGGCGATGCGACGTACGCAGTCCCCTTCTCGTACTTCCACGCGATGTAGGGCGTATCCGTAAGGTCGCCCGATCCGCCGAGCTTGATGGCTATCGTGCGCTTCGATGGATACCCGGTCGATATGACGACCATGCCGTGACCGACCATCGGGGTGTGGATGGCGTGGCTTTGAAGCCCCTTGCACCGCCACAGCTCTTTGCCCGTCCGAGGATCATAGGAAATGATAAACTCATTCCCGCTCGTGATCAGCTCGGTCCTGCCGCCGTGGCGAACGATTATAGGCGTCGTCCAGCTCGACTGAACTTTTCGCGCGACCTTCCACACCTGTTTGCCGGTCTTTTTGTCGAGCGCGACAAGGAAAGAGTTTTCGCCCGTATCCTGATCGCATTGCAGTATCAGCAGGTTCTCGTAAAGCACAGGCGAAGTCCCCACACCCATCCCAAGCGTGGCGATCCCGCCGAGCGATACCTTCCATGCGAGGTTGCCTTTGAAGTCGTAGGCGTATAGCCCTTCCGATCCGAAGTAGGCATAGACCAGGCGGCCATCCGTTATGGGAGTGGGCGAGGCATAAGTATTTCTTCGATGCCGGTGATCGAAGACCGTCCCTTCATATGAAGTCCGCTCCCAGAGTATCTTGCCCGTGTCGGCATCCAGGGAGAGTACTTTGAGGGTCTGGCTGTGTTCGGAGCCAGCCCAGTCGGGATGCTTGAACTCTTTTCCCCCGATGATGTGCTTTACGGCCTGCGCGCCCGGCACGACCGGCCCTTCGATACACGATGTCAGAAAGACGCGGTTGCCCCAGATTATAGGCGAGCTGTGACCGCGACCCGCTATCGCGGTCTTCCACTTTATATTCTCGGTCGCGCTCCACTCGGTCGGCACCCCCTTATCGGAAGAGATGCCCTGGCTTTCGGGCCCTCGCCACTGAGGCCAGTTAGACCTGCCGCTCGAAGCAAGCCCGAGCGGAGCGTGAAGTATCATCGCCAAAAACATGCATGCGGTGAGTGCGCTCTGAAAGGCTCTAATTATTCGTTTCATCACGTATTCTCTCTTCTCCGGTGAGTGGTATCGGGAACGGGGACGAGCCCTGCCCCGGCTGATCTTCTCATCTATGATTTCCCCCCCGCGCTTGCCACGCAGAACAGGTGCTTTTCGCCTCTTATGAATATCTTGTCCGAAGCTATTGCGGGTGACGCATAGACTGGCTCGCCCACGCTGTTTGTCCTTATCACCTCGTGCTGAGGCCCCGCCTTGATGACGAACGTCTCGCCGTCTTCGCTCGTAAGCAGTATCTTTCCGTCATACGCGACGGGAGACGCCGTGAACGTGGCGGGCACGGGCACGCGGCCCCCTTCATACTTGACCTGGCCGGTCTTCGCATCCAGACAGGTGAGTATTCCTCTATCGGTCATAAGGTATATGTAATCGCCGTAGAGTATCGGCGAGGGAACATAGGCGGTGCCCTTGTCATAACTCCACACGATGTTGGGCGAGTTCGTCAGGTCGCCCGTCGCGCCGAGCTTGATGGCGAAAGCCCGCTTGGCCGGAAATCCCGCCGAGACTATCACCAGACCGTGACCTGCCACAGGGCTTGGGATAGCGTTGCTCTGCACGCCCTGGGACCGCCATACTTCTTTTCCTGTTGCAGGGTCGTAAGCGATTATGTTCTCCGTCCCGCAGGTGACAAGATCGGTGCGGGCGCCGCTTTTGACAAGCACAGGCGTCGACCAGCTCACCTGGACCTTTCTCGGGACTCGCCATACGTCTTTGCCGGTCATCTTATCGAGCGCGATGATGAATGAGTTCTTGCCCTCGTCCTCATCGCACTGGAGTATGACGAGGTTTTCATAGAGCACGGGAGAGGTCGCCGTTCCGAGACCGAGTGTGCCGATCCCGCCGATGGACTTCTTCCATACCTCTTTGCCGTTGAAGTCGTAGCAGTATAGCCCTTCCGATCCGAAGTAGGCATAGACGTGGCGGCCATCGGTCACGGGAGTCGAGGAAGCGAAGCTGCCTTTCTTGTGCCG
Source organism: Blastocatellia bacterium (assembly GCA_035709445.1). GTDB lineage: Bacteria > Acidobacteriota > Blastocatellia > UBA7656 > UBA7656 > DASTET01. The sequence continues at coordinate 3,571 of DASTET010000980.1, forward strand.
GTCGTCATACACCTTGCCTTCAAAAGCGACTCGCTCCCAGAGTATCTTTCCGCTGTCGCGGTCGACCGAGATGACCTTCAAGGTCTGCTTGCGGTTGGCCCCTATCGCGTCCGGGTGTTTGAACTCCTGCCCGCCGTTGTAATGCGTGACGGCCTTCGCGCCGGGAATCTCTTCGCCTTCAATAGCCGTGGTCAGAAATATACGGTTCTCCCAGACGATGGGCGAAGAGTGGCCCCGGCCCGGTATGGCCGTTTTCCAATAAATGTTCTTAGTCTCGCTCCATTCAGCCGGGAGGTTCTTATCCGAAGAGACGCCCAGGCCCTCAGGCCCTCGCCACTGCGGCCAGTTCGACCCGCCGCTCGAAGCCACTGTCGAGACCGCGGCGACAAGGCACACTACAAGTGCAAAATCAAACCCCAAAAGAAACCGCTTCATTATCCGAATCCTCCAACTTGCTACATGATCGGTCGGCCTGAACCCCTCTGACCTCGCGCTCCTCCCGGCTCAAGCGACATAAACTATACCTGCGCGACCTCACTTAGCGCCATTCGGCTTTGCTGCGCTCTTATCGGCGACGGCGAACATGTGAGAGACGCCGCGAATAAATATTATCCCGTCCGAAATGGCCGGGGTCGCCATCATCACTTCGCCCATCGGGTTTGTCGCAAGCAATTCGTACTTCGGCCCGGCCTTGACGACGAATACCTCGCCGTCCTCGCTGCTCAAATATATCTTGCCGTCGGCGGCGACCGGCGACGCGCTGTACGACCCGCCCTTCCCGCCTATCCGCTCCTGATAGAGCCGCTCGCCCGTCTTAGCGTTGTAGCAGGAGAGTATCCCGTGATTTGCGCACGTATAAAGATAATCGCCGTAGATTATCGGCGTCGGCATATAGGTCCCGCCGCGCTGGTAGCTCCATGCGACGAACTCGTTTGTGGTCTTGCCGTCCTTCAAAGAGATGTCGCCCGTCGCGCCCGGTCGTATCGCATATATCGGCTGGTTCGGGCGATACGAGTTGGCGATGTATATGAGATCGTGCCCTGTGATAGGCGTTGTAGCCGTGACCTCGGGATTTCCGGTAAGCTTCCACAACTCTTTTCCGGTCATCGGATCATACCCGCGAACGGCGCGCGTCGCGTTCGTGATAAGCTCCGCTCTGCCCTTCCCTTCATAGATAGTGGGCGTGCCCCAGGAGGGAATCTCTTCGCGCGGCGTCATCCACAGCCGCTTCCCGGTCTTGATGTCGTATGCTGCGATAAAGGAGTTCTTCTGAACATCGCACTGGAGTATGACCATGTCCTTGTAGATGATCGGAGAGCTGGCGACGCCCCATTGATAATCCGGGTCATAGAACCATCCGCTGTCTAAAACGCCGAGATCCTGCTTCCACACAAGCTTGCCGTTGAGGTCATAACAGTAAAGCCCCTCCGACCCAAAGAACGCCACGACGTAGCGGCCATCGGTGGCCGGTGTGCAGTTGGCATGTGTGGCTTTGATGTGGCGTTTGATCCTGGGCACGCCTTCATATGCCACGCGCTCCCAGACTATTTTCCCCGTTCGCTTATCGAGACAATAGAGCTTCCAGGAGTGCTTCGTGTCCTCTTTGGCCGAATCGACATCCCCGTAAAGCCCGTGGCGAAAATAGGGCTTTGCCTCGCTGCTGACGGAGGTGGTCACAAAGACCTTCTCACCCCATACGACGGGGCTCGAATGCGCAAGCCCCGGTATGGCAACTTTCCAGAGCACGTTTACCGATTTTTCGCCATCCCACGAAGTCGGCGTCGGATGCCCTTCGGCAACACCCTTCGCGTAGGGGCCTCGAAACGACGGCCAGTTCTGCGCGTGTGCGGCTGTAGCAAAACATAGGCAGAGACAGATTGAAAGTATGCGATTCATATTCACTCCTTAAAAACAGTCTGGCGAGTCTAGTGAGTCGAGAGTCTAGCGAGTCCCGCAAGAACAGTCTAGCGAGTCCTGCTCCTCGCGGTGCTGATTACTTTGCATTATCTGGTTCAAGCGATGTCTGTCATCAAGGCGACGCGCCAGACGCGCAAGACGCGCCAGACTCGCTAGACTTAGTTCTTCTTATAGACGACACTGTTTCCCTGCTGCTTGAGCGTGAAGCTGGCGACCTTTCCGCCCTCGACGTTGAATACTATTGTGATGCCCTCGAACTCGATGATGGTGAAGGTAGTCTTGTCGAGCGCCCCGAGCGTCAGCGGGTTCTGCCCCTTCGGGCCGCCCACGAGCTTGCCGTCTTTGACGACGAATTCTATCTCGTTGCCCGCGTCGCTCTTATAGGTCCCGGCATAGCTGCCGAGCGTTTCCGGGTCGACTTTGAAGTTGGGCTCGGGGGCGGGCTTTGCTCCGGCTTTCTTTAGCAGCTCGACGATCTGCGTCTTGTTGGACTTTGTCGCACGCGAAAGTGCGAGCGTGAGCGTTTCAGGCGACACCCCTTTTTCAAGCGCCACCCCGACGAGATCGGCGTTCCCGCTGTTTACTCCCGCCATGAGGGCCTGATCGGCGCCCCTCGCGCCCTTTTCGAGCAACAGCTTTATTACCTCGGTGTGTCCACGGCTGGTGGCCCAGGTCATAGGGGTCGCGCCGTAGAAGGTGTCTTTCACGTTCGGGTCCGCGCCGTGCTCGAGCAGCAACTTGACGACCGCGACGTGTCCCTTATCTGCGGCGTAAGAGAGCGCCGTCGCGCCATACTCCGTCTTCGTGTTCACATCCAGCCCCCTGGCCAGAAACGACTTGATCGCTTCCACGTCTCCCTTTCGCGCGGCGGCAAGGAATGCCTCCTTGTCGTCCTGACCGAAAGCGTTAAGCGGGATCATCATCATCAAGAGCAACAGCATCAGACTTCGTCTCGGCATAGCGCTACTCCTCGTGTGCCCCTGAGCGGGCGGTTTGGTGATTTGAAAAGTCATTCAATACTCTGTTCCCGGAATGTTGCTTAAACCCTGCGTAACGCGGTCCGTATATCACAAGGGAAAACGCAACCGATGATCGCCATGTTCTGAAATAATCTCAGCTTGACTGCAATACGCGCAAAATTATATCTTGAACTAATCGAAGTCAAGTGGAATCACTGATCGACATTTTACAATTTTAGACATCTTGATTTCGTATTCACCTGATGCGAACACAAGAACAACTTGCAAGTTAGAAGAGACCAGTTATGAATATCATTCTGTCTATTCCTCTGTCATTGATGCTGGTGGCTTACTCGTTCGGCCCGCTTCAGAGGGCCGGGTCGCGCGCCGATTGGCCCGAGTGGCGCGGACCAAATCGAGACGGCATATCGCTTGAGAAAGACCTTCCGACAAAGTGGTCGCCAAACGGAGAGAACCTGGCGTGGCGCGCTCCATACGGCGGGCGGAGTGCTCCCGTCGTGCTGGGCGACCGCGTATTCATACAGAACTCCGTGGGCAAGGGCGCGGCGATGCAAGAGCGCGTGATCTGCTTTAACGCCGACACAGGCAAGGTGATGTGGGAGCATCGCTTCAATGTCTTTTCGAGCGACGTGCCGCCGCATCGAACAGGCTGGTCGTCGCCAGCGGCTGATCCTGCGACCGGCAACGTCTATGCGCTCGGAGTGGGCGGCACACTCACGGCCCTCTCCAATGACGGCAAGGTGCTCTGGGAGCGGTTTCTCACCGAAGAGTTCGGGCTGTGGACCACTCACGGCGGCCGCACCGTCTCCCCGGTAGTCGATGGCGACCTCGTGATAGTCAGCGGTCCCACCGAAGGATGGGGCGACCTCGCGATGCGGCGCCATCGCTTCATGGCGTTCGATAAGAAGTCGGGCGTATCCGTCTGGATAAGCACGCCGGGCGGGCGGCCCTACGATACGACTTATTCGCCTCCGGTCGTCGCAACCGTAAACGGCACGAGGTTATTCATCTCGGGCGGAGGCGACGGCTCCGTAAGCGCCATGAAGGTCCAGACCGGCGAGCCAGTCTGGATTTACACCATGGCCAAGCGCGGCATCAATACCGGCGCTGTGCTCAAAGGCACGACCGTATTCGTCAGCCACAGCGAAGAGAATCTGGACTCAAGCGAGATGGGACTGCTTGCCGCGCTCGACGCGACGGCCAGCGGCACCCTCGGCAAAGAGCAGACGAAGTGGTCGATAAAGGGGTTCCAGGGCGGGTTCTCTTCTCCAGTCATCGATGGCGACCGAATATACCAGATCGATAACGGCGCAAACCTCTTCGCCTTCGACGTGAACACGGGCAAGCAGCTATGGACCCTCAACCTGGGGACGATTCAAAAAGCCTCGCCCGTCCTCGCCGACGGCAAACTGTATGTCGGGACGGAGAACGGCAAGTTCTTTATACTGAAGCCCGGCCCCGATAAATGCGAGATACTCGATGAAGACCAGCTCGGCTCTGAGGGCGCGCCCGAACAGATAATCGGGTCGGCTGCTGTATCGCGCGGGCGTGTCTTTTTGGTCTCTGACACCGCCCTCTATTGCATAGGTAAGAAGACAAATCCAAACCCGCCCGCGCAAGAGACGCAGATTGCGCCCGCCGCCTCTTCGGAGGTGGCGCATGTGCAGGTCGTCCCCGCAAGCATCACGATCAAGCCCGGCGAGAGCGTGAGATTTCGCGCGCGGCTTTTTGACGCGAATGGCCGGTTTATTCGCGAAGAACAGGCCGCCTGGTCGCTCGAAAAGTTAAAAGGCAGCATTCAACCCGCCGGTAACTACACCGCCTCTGCGGACGTAGAAGCCCAGGTGGGAACGGTCAAAGCGACAGTCGGGCAGGTAACGGGGACGGCCCGCGTGCGCGTCATCCCGCCGCTGCCGTGGAGCGAGAACTTCGAATCATACGCAGCCGACTCCGCTCCGGCGCACTGGGTCAACAGCGTAGGCAAGTACGTCGTGCGCGACATTAACGGGAACAAGGTCCTGGTCAAGCTCCCAACCCCCGAGATATTCAAGCGCGGGCGAGCATTCCTCGGACCTGACAATCTCTCGAATTACACGGTGGAGGCCGACGTGCTCGCCACCCAGAAGCGGCGGCAGATGGGCGATGCCGGAATTGTCACACAGCGGTACTCGCTCGTGCTCTTTGGCAATCACCAGCGGCTCGAGCTGGAGAGCTGGCAGCCCGAGACCGAACGAACGGTCAAGGTGCCGTTCTCGTGGAAACCCGATACGTGGTATCGGTTGAAGCTCGAAGTCCAGAACCTCCCCGATAACAGGACGCGGGTCCGAGGCAAAGCCTGGCCCGCGTCGGAGCAGGAGCCGTCGGCCTGGCTGGTCGAGAAGGTCGACACGATTCCCAATCGACAGGGGAGCCCCGGCATCTATGCCCATGCTCTCTTCGAAGTCTTTTTCGACAACATAAAGGTTACACCAAACAGATGAGTATGAAGACACGCACACATAATTCAATCGCTATCGGGAGCGCCGTCGCTCTATTTCTGTTAATCACCTGGGCGCCGCTTTATGTGCCGGGAGCAGCCGCTTCCGATCCCGGTAAGGGAGATTGGCCGATGTGGGGCGGCACGCCCGACCGCAACATGATATCGAGTATGAAAGGGCTGCCCACAACCTGGGACGTCGGCACAAAAAAGAACGTGAAATGGGTGGCCGCGCTCGGGTCGCAGTCTTACGGGAACCCGGTCGTATCGGGCGGGATGGTCTTTCTCGGGACGAACAACGAGGGGCTCCGCGACCCGAAACAGGGCGGCGACCGTGGCGTGCTGATGGCCTTTCGTGAAAGCGACGGCGAGTTCCTCTGGCAGATAACTCACGAGAAGCTCGGAGCCGGTCGCGTAAACGACTGGCCGTATCAAGGCATAGCCTCTTCGCCGCTGGTCGAAGGCGAGCGGCTCTACTATGTCTCGAACCGTTGCGAGCTGGTCTGCCTCGACATTCAGGGCTTCATGGATAAGGAGAATGACGGCCCGTTCAAAGAAGAGAAATTCACCGGCCCGAAAGACGCCGACATAATCTGGAAGCTCGACATGATCGAAGAGCTTGGCGCGCACCCGCACAACCTCGCAAACTCGTCGCCGGTCGCGCACGGAGACCTGATCTTTGTGAGCACCTCGAACGGCCAGGATGAAAGCCACGTCAACATCCCTTCGCCGAAGGCCCCGGCCATCATCGCCGTCAACAAGAACACGGGCAAGGTCGTCTGGGAAGACAACTCGGTCGGCGAGAGAATACTTCACGGCCAGTGGGCATCCTGCACGGTCGGCACGATAGGCGGAGTAGTCCAGGTCGTGATGGGACAGGGCGACGGATGGATTCGCGGGTATGAAGCCGCGACCGGGAAGAAGCTCTGGGAATTCGACACCAACCCGAAAGATTCCGTGTGGCCGAAGACCCGCAACGAGCTTATCAGCACTGCCGTCATCTGGGACAACAAGGTCTATATCGCAAACGGACAGGACCCCGAACACGGCGAGGGCGTCGGCCATCTCTATTGTATCGACGCGACGAAGCGGGGCGATATAACAAAGACCGGCGTTATCTGGCACTACGATAAGATTCGCCGTTCGATATCTACGCCCGCCATCATGGATGGGCTGATCTATTATCCCGACTTCAGCGGCTTCCTTCACTGCCTCGACGCGAAGACGGGACAGGCTTACTGGGTGCACGACATGTTCGCCGCCGTATGGGGATCGCCTCTGGCTGTCGATGGAAAAGTCTATCTCGGCGATGAGGACGGCGATGTTGTGATAATGCAGGCGGGCAAAGAGAAGAAGGTGATTGCCGAGATGAACATGGGAAGCTCGGTCTACAGCAGTCCCGTTCCGGCAAACGGCACGCTCTTTATAATGAACCGCAACCAGCTATACGCCCTGGCCGCCACCCCGGCGGCCAGCAAGAGCAACCCGGACAAATAGGTCTAGCGAGTCTAGAGCGTCTAGAGCGTCTGGCGCGTCGCTTTGATGACAGACATCGCTTGAACCGGATGATACAAAGTAATCAGCACCGCGTGGAGCGGGACTCGCTAGACGCTCTAGACGCGCCAGACTGTTTTTGACGCGCTAGACTGTGCTTGCATGGAGTCATTCGATTTTCAATCCCATACGCGAATAATCTTTGGCGAAGGCACTATCGCCCGGCTGGGCGAGCAGGCCCGCGAGCTTGGCTTCACGCGTACCCTGCTCGTATCCGATCGCGGGCTCGTGGAATCGGGACACGTCGACAAAGCATCGGTCCCGCTCAAAGAGGCGGGAATCGAGGTGGTAGCGTTTCACGATTTCGATGTGAACCCGGACACCGCAATGATCGAAGCTGGGCGCGATTTCGCTCACAACGCGAAGATCGATTCGATCATAGGGCTCGGCGGCGGAAGCTCTATGGACTGCGCGAAGGGGATCAATTTTCTGCTCACAAACGGCGGCGTGATGCAGGATTACTGGGGCTACGGCAAAGCGTCGCGCCCTATGCTTCCCATGATAGGCATCCCTACGACTGCCGGGACCGGGAGCGAGGCCCAGTGCTATGCTCTCATCTCGGATGCCAGGACGCACGTGAAGATGGCGTGCGGAGACCCGAAAGCCGCGTTTCGCGTGGCGATACTCGACCCGCAGCTTACTCTCTCACAACCAGACCCGGTCACCGCAACCGCAGGGTTTGATGCGATAGCGCACGCGGTCGAGACCTTCGTTACGACAAAGCGCAACCCCGTCTCAGACCTCTTTTCGCGCGAGGCCTGGCGGCTGTTGGAATCGAGCTATGAGCGCGTGCTCGCAGAGCCACAAAACATCGAAGCGCGCGGGCGAATGCAGCTCGGAGCATACTTCGCAGGTGTCGCAATAGAGAACTCTATGCTCGGCGCGACGCACGCATGCGCAAACCCGCTCACGGCCCATTACGGCACCACGCATGGAGTCGCGATTGCGATGCTGCTCCCGGCTGTCGTGAGGTGGAACGCCGGAGTGGCCGCCGAAAGGTACGGCGAGCTTTTAGGCTCTTCGGAGCATTCGAGCACTCGAAAGCTCCGAGGAAGCGGCGAGCCGGCCGAGTCTCTTGCTCGAAGGCTTGAAGAGATGGCCCGAGTCGGTGGGCTGATCGGCAGGCTGAGCGAGGCCGGTGTCGATAAGAGAGATTTGACTATGCTGGCCGAAGAGGCGGCGGCCCAGTGGACGGGGCGATTCAACCCGCGCCTGTTCGATAAGACAGGCGCCCTGGAGGTTTACGAAAGCGTATTTTGACCGATAAGGGAGAGGAAAAAGGAGATATGCGAAGAAAGAGAATTGGCTGGTTTTTCGTTTCGGTTTTCTTAACGGGCATAGCCCCTTTACTTTTTCCTGTTCATATCTCGTCTGCGACTTCTGCCCCGGCTGCTCAGATTTACACCCCGGCAGATAGCTGGCCCTCGTTCAGGGGCAATCATCAGAACACGGGCATATCGCTTTCGGGCGTCGCGCGCGATATGAAGCTGCTGTGGACGTACGAGGCGGGAGAATCCATCGAATCGACTGCGGCCATAGTGAACGGGACGGTATATGTCGGCTCGGCGAAAGGCGAGCTTGTCGCCCTTGACCTTCAGAGCGGGGCCGTCAGGTGGAAGTATCAGACTAAAGGCCCGGTCGGCGAATCATCGCCCGCCGTAAGCAACGGCATAGTCTATATCGGCGACCTGACGGGGTACGTGCATGCCGTCAGCGCATCGGATGGCCAGGCGGTCTGGACTCAGAAGGCGGGCGACGAGATCAAGTCTTCTCCGGTCGTCGTGGGCGACCGGGTGTTGATCGGTTCGTATGACGGCCATTTCTATTGCCTCGGAGCGCGCGACGGCGCGGTGCTGTGGAAGCTGCAAACCGACGGCCCGGTCCACTGCACGGCGGCGGTTGTGAGCGGTATGGCTTACATCGCAGGATGCGATGAGATATTTCGCGCCATTCGCATCTCCGACGGCAAGGAGATGTACAGGGTGGTATCCGGCGCATACACGGGAGCAAGCCCGGCCATAGTCGGAAACTTTGCTTACTACGGCACGTTCGACAACGAGGTCCTCGGCGTGGATATTCGGGGCCGCCGCGTCGCCTGGCGATACCAGCACCCGCAGCGGCAGTTCCCCTTCTATGCTTCAGCCGGAGTAGTCGACGGGCAGGTGGTGGTCGGAGGGCGCGACAAGATGGTCCATTGTCTGAGCGCGGCCACCGGAAAAAGGCTGTGGACCTTTACGACCCGGGCGCGCGTCGAGTCGTCGCCCACGCTTGCCGATGGCCGGGTCTTCGTCGGATCGAATGACGGCAGGTTCTACGTTCTGGATTTCAAGTCCGGCGCAAAGGTGTGGGAGTTCAACGCGGGAGCCCCGCTTTCGGCGTCGGCTGCGGTAGCTTCGGGCCGCGTCGTCATCGGATCACAGGACGGTCGGCTTTACTGCTTCGGTTAAGACTGCTATTAATATGTGCCGCAACGCAAATCTTGATCAGGAGCCGACCCGATGGAATGGATCACCGACCCGCAAGCGCTGATTGCGCTGGTTACGCTTACAATACTCGAAATCGTCCTCGGAATCGATAATGTCGTCTTCATCTCGATTCTTGTAGGCAAGCTGAGAGAAGACCAGCAAAAGAAGGCGCGCCTTATCGGTCTATCAGTGGCGA
>DASTET010000981.1:0-4241 GCA_035709445.1 Blastocatellia bacterium
GAAATCCCGGAGCAGCGTCCCGCGCGTGTCAGCGAAATCGCCTTCGATCTGGAAATCGTAGTCGCCCATGAATTTCCCCTCGACGGCGAGCCTCGCCCTGCGGATGGCATAAGTATTGGGCGGGTGATTGCCTGATTGATAACCGCGATAATCTATCTGGCCGAGCCCTTTTATGTTCGCTTCGAATTTCCCGTCGGGGCTTGTATAGAAGGCCGTTGACCTCTCTGCGCCCGAAGCGGGCTTCTTCGGTTTCGGGTTGTTCTGTGCGGCTTTTACTTCAACCTCAGGTCGAGGAGCGATCTCAAGGGCCGCGCGTTCGACGGAAGGCACCCGGCCCGCATCCGCGCTGGATGGCGCGACTGCCGGCGTTTTCGCTTCGGTTGCTTCGACCCTCTTCAAAAGCTCGGCCATCAGTTGCCGCTGCCGCTCGATGAGGGCCTGTAGTTGCTCGACCTTCACCTTTAGCTGTTCGACCTCGTCTTGCCTGTCGCGCTCCTGCGCGGAGGCGGGCGATTGCAGCAGCAATGCTATAGTAATCACAAATAAGAGATAGATATGCGAAGCCTTTTGGTAAAACATAAGACCTTCCTTTCTTGAATCTTTTATAGTTTGTGTGCTCGCTTTTTGAATAACTCCATGAGCATGAGGATGGTGAACGAGACGAGGGCCAGCGCCATAGCCATCGCATAAGCGCCGACATAGTTGCGGTCATCGAGCGACCGGAATATGAAAAGCGTCGAGGTCTCGGTCAGCCCGCTCACCCCCCCGCTCACCACAAGCACCGCGCCGAACTCGCCTACGGCGCGAGCCAGAGTGAGCGATACGCCGTACAGAAGTCCCCATCGAATCGATGGAAGCGTGACGTGCCAGAATGTCTGCCAGGGGCTCGCCCCCATAGTGTAGGCCGCGTTCTCCTGCTCTGTGCCGATCTGCGCAAGCACCGGCATGACCTCGCGGACCACAAACGGAAGCGAGACGAAAGCGGTCGCAAGCAACATGCCCGGCAGCGCAAAGACCATCTTGATGCCGAGCGCATCCGTGAAGGGAGTGAGCCATCCGTCTCGCCCGAACAGTAAAATCAGCATCAGTCCGGCGATCACCGGAGAGACAGCAAACGGCAGATCGACCAGCCCGTTTACGAACTGCCGCCCCCTGAAGTTATCGCGCACCAGCACCCAGGCTATGCATACTCCGAAAACCGTATTGATCGCCGTGGCGCCGAAGCCGAGCATCAAAGTGAGCTTCAGCGCGTTCAAGGCGTTGTCTGATGTGATCTCGCGCAGAAAAGGGCCTGCGCCTTCCGACAGCGCGCCCCAGAAGATCGCGATCAGCGGGCCGAGCAGCAGCGCCGCCGCATAGATCGTCACGACGGCTATCAGGCACCACTCTTTCACGCTGTGCTGTTTTCTCTGCATGCTTGCTCCTCGATTATGCGGTCTCGCCCGCCTGCCTCTTGCGCCGCTGCATCCAATCGACCGAAAGCATCAGGATAAACGAGAGCGCGAGCAGCAATATAGACATGGCGCTTGCCCCTCGCACGTTCTCCGATTCGATCTGCCCGAAGACGTGGACCGGCGCGGTCAGCGTTCGCCCCGGAATGTTCCCGGCTACTATCACTATCGAGCCAAACTCGCCTATCGCGCGGGCGAATGTCAATAACGCTCCTGTCACGATGGCAGGCGAAATCGCAGGCAGCACGATCCGGTAAAAAGTCACCCACCTGGAAGCGCCGAGCGTGTAGGCGGCTTCTTCCTGGTCTTTATGCATCTCCATAAGCACAGGCTGAACGGCCCTGACTACGAACGGGTAGGTGACAAGAAGCAGCGCAAGCACGATGCCGGGAGCGGCGAAGATGACCTGAATCCCTTGCGCTTCGAGCAGAGAGCCGAGCGTGCCCTGCGGCCCGTAGAGCACAACCAGCATGACTCCTGTCACAAGCGTCGGTATCGCAAAAGGCATATCTACGAGCCCGTTGAGCAGCCCGCAACCGGGAAAGTCATAACGCACCAGCACGTACGCGGTGAGCGTGCCCATCAGGACGTTGATGACCGTCGCCGCTACCGCGGTCGTCAATGTCAGCCTGAGCGCGGCAAAGGCTATAGGGCCTGTGATCTCAAACCAGAACATCGACAACCCGTCCTTGAGCCCTCGCTCGAATATCGCCGCGAGCGGCAGTATTATCATCAATCCCAGATAAGCGAGGGCCGCAGACCGCAGACCCCACCTGCCCCACGAGCTGATACTGGAGATCGCCGCGGGCATCTCTGCCGGGTTCAGGTTGGCCGGTTTGACGCTCATCTCGCTGCGTGCAGCCCTTCGTACATCTTCGTAAAGACCCCTTGCGGGCCGTATATGTCTCTTATCACTTTGTCCCAGCCGCCGAGGAAATCTATCTTCCAGAGGTCTTCGACCGGCGGGTATTGCGCCTTGACTTCTTCGGCGACCGATGTGCCGACCGGCCTCAGCCCGTATCTCGCATAAGCAAGCTGCGCCTCCCTGCCGAAAAGGAATTCGACAAACGCCTCGGCAACCTGACGAGTGCCGTGAAGGTCGACGTTCTTATCTATTATGGCGACCGGGTTCTCGATCAGGATCGTGGAGCGGGGAATTACATACTCATACTTCTGACCTGTCTGGCGGCCTACTAGCACTTCGTTCTCGTATGTAATCGCCAGATCGCCCACGCCCTTTTCATAATTGGTGATAGACTCGCGAGCGCCTTTATCCATTATCGAGACGTTGCGAAATATGCTCTTCAGGAATTCTTGAGCGGCGGCAGGATCATCTTTAGCGACGCCCGCATGGCCTCTGAGAGCGGCTCCATACATCGCATTGATGTTCCACATAGCACCGCCCGACGTTTTCGGATCAGGCGTCAGTATATTCAATCCGTGGGCAGTCAGGTCGGGCCAGTCTTTTATCCCTTTCGGATTGCCGGGCCTGACTGCGATTACGACAATCGAAGTGCTGACCATGCCACCGTGCGGTTTCGATTTCCAATCGTGAGTGATCAATCCGGCTTCGACGATCTTGTCTATGTCCCCGGCAAGCGAGAGCGCCGCAACATCGGCCTCGAAGCCGCCGATTATAGAGCGGGCCTGCGCGCCGCTTGCCTGGTATGACTCCTGGAATTCAACGTCCTGGCCGGTCTTCTCTTTCCAATACTTTCGAAATGCCGGGAGTATAGCCTTGCCGTAAGCCTCTCGCGGAGTGGTGTAAGCGCCTAGAATCAGAGTGACCTTATCGCCGTTCGATCCGGATTGCCCGCAGCCCTGTAGCAGTGCGGGCAAAGACACCACAAGTAATACAGAGACTATCGCGATCCACCTGTTTACGGCGCTTCCTGTTTTATTTCCCATATGCCTGATCTCCATTTTGGCTGAGGAGCGGGCGGCCCCTCTCGGTTTGAGTCTCCCTTTGTGAAGGCTCTATAAAATACAGGTCTAACAACAACCCGTATCGCGCGATGTATGGTTTGTGAAAATGTCAGGAAACCCGCAGGTTATTGCGTGGCAGGGCGCGACGGGAGATGGAGGATGATTTGTCTTTATTCTCCAATTCATGTGCATAAAAAGATAAAGCGCGGAGCAAATAGCCCCGCGCCTTCAAAAGATTCATCAGTCGCGGTGTAGTTGCCCTTCCTGTAAACCTACGAGGTTAGCTGACGGGCTCGGACTGGAAGTGTCCTACGAGATGATGCCGATGCTATCGGAACCTTCTCGATGCGCCCCATCTCCCGCCCGGGGCGGGAAGTGGTTCCCCCGTGTCGCTTGCCGCGCATGCATATGCGTCTGACAAACGACTTCGGCAGACAATTTATCAACCGGCGAGCTTAACAAATATTGATTTGCCTCGCCCTGCCTTCGATATACTGCTAACTCCTATCAAAGCAGTGGGAGATTTATACATTACATTATTATCCGTGTCAACCTCTCCCAAAAGATATTAATTCATCGTCTGGCGCGGGTCTTGAGAGTGGCGAAGGAGCGAGGGCTTGCCGGCAGGCAGAGATCGGCGATGGTCGTCTGGTCGAGAACGCCCACGATTGCGGCGCGCGTTCTGGCCCAGAGCATCTTCAGCCCGCAGGAAGGCTCGAACTCGCACGGGACATAATCAGAAGTGCTGACGCAGCCTATCGGAGCAAGTCTTCCGTCGAGAAGTCTTATAACCTCGCCAGCGGTAATAAGCGTGGCGGGCCGCGCCAGACGATAGCCGCCCCCTACGCCAAGCTGACTTTCGAC
>DASTET010000982.1:0-4156 GCA_035709445.1 Blastocatellia bacterium
CCACCTATCCCGGCACCACCGATGAAGTGCTGCTGCCGATGCTCGCGGAGACGGGGCTCGATCTGGATAAGGATTTCTACCTGGCCTTCTCGCCCGAACGAGTCGATCCCGGCAACAAGCAGTACCAGACGCACAATATACCCAAGGTGGTGGGCGGCGTCTCTGCCATGTCGACGGAGGTCGCGGCGGCGCTTTATCAAACGATAGTCGAGCGAGTCCACAAGGTGTCGAGCGCGCGGGTAGCCGAGACTGCCAAGCTTCTGGAGAACACTTTCCGGTCGGTCAATATCGCGCTCGTCAACGAGATGGCCCAGCTCTGCTATCACCTCGGCATAGACTCCTGGGAAGTGATTCAGGCGGCGGCGACAAAGCCTTTCGGCTTTATGCCCTTCTATCCCGGCCCCGGCATAGGCGGACATTGCATTCCTCTGGACCCGCACTATCTTTCATGGAAGGCGCGCCTTCATGGGTTCGAGGCGCGCTTTATAGGGCTGGCCGAAGAGGTCAACTCTCATATGCCGCGACATGTGATCCAGATCGTTCAAGATGCGCTGAACGAGCACAGCAAGCCGCTCAAGGGCTCGCGCGTGCTCGTGCTCGGCGTAGCATACAAACGCGACATCGACGACGTCCGCGAATCGCCCGCGCTCGGTATAGTCGATCAACTCCTGCACAAAGGCGCGGAGGTGAGCTATCACGATCCTTTCATAGAAGAGATGGACCTGGACGGCAAGGGGAAGCTGCGCAGCGTGCCTCTAACGGACCAGGCGCTCGAAACGAGCGATTGTGCGGTAATCGTAACCGATCATTCGAAGGTCGATTATACGCGGGTCGTGCGTCTTGCGCCGCTCGTCATCGACACGCGCAACATAACTCGAAAGCTCGGAATGCCGGAGTTCGAAGCCAGGATAATCAGGCTTTAAACAGGCATCGAGAGCTGATCGCAAAGGAACCATTTTCCATTTTCCATCCAGGGCCATTAAGTTCTCGGTCGAGAAAGAGAATTGAATGATCCCTCTGTGTCCCTCCGTGTCCTCTGTGGTTATATAGACTTTGATCTCTATGAAATCACTCTTCAAAGCGAGAACTGTAATGACCCTGTTTCCCATAATGGGAAATGGTTCTCTTGAGGGTAATTTATTACAAATTTATTAAGCCGCCCAAAGCCTCTGCTCAGCCGCCCGAATTGTGCTAATCTTAAAGTCGGTTTCCGAGGAGTTGGAGGCCCAATCGCCTCGACTGTTGAATATCAGCTAAGCTCTGTGTCAGGGTCATAGGTCCACGAATCACGTTCTGTGACGGGAAAGAAATCTCCTATTGTGAAGGGCCAGAAATTACGAGCTTCGCAAGGCTCCAGAGGCTTTAAGGGTGCATCAATATGAAGCGGCTAAACTTTAGTTATCGGTTAAGGGTCCTGCTTGCGGCGGTGCTTGTATGGGCGGCGGCAGTCTGTTTGTTTTCATCTCAGAGAGACTCCGTATCTTTTGCAGATGCGGCTGAGCAGAGTGGGCGCGCGCGTCTGAGGGCTGTGCCCGGCGCGAGCCAGTTTACGCTTTACGCCCGCGACGGCGACGTAGGGTGCCGGGCGGCAACCGAAGCCGAGGCGCGAATGTTTTCGGAGCGCGATCCGAGCGAACGGCTCTATGAGATATCTCCGATTAGCCTCGCCGATGCGAATGCCGAGGGCCTCAACATAGTCCTGCGCGGAACGCAGCAGCTTGAGGGGTTCCCCCAGGCCAAAGAGGCATTCCTGAGGTCCGCGGCGATCTGGCAATCGAGGATCAAGACGGACATAACGGTAGTCGTGGATGTCGATTTCGGACCCAGGCGGTTCGGGACACCCTATCCGCAGGGGGTGTTGGGCTCCACCGGTTCGCAGGAACTCGGGGCGCCCGGCATTTACCCGGAGGTGCGCGCCGCGTTGATTGCGGGAGCAGCCAGCCCTCAGGAAGCAGGCATCTACAACTCGCTTCCGGTGGGCGCCATCCCTACTGACAAGGGCAGCATAACCCATATGATCGCCCCGTCTGCCGTCTTTCGCGCGCTCGGTCTGATCGATCCTGTGGCTGACCCCGCGGCCGAGGAGGAAGATTTCGGCGACCCGCCCTCGATCGGGTTCAATTCGAACTTCTCTTTTGACTTCGATCCGAGCGACGGCATCCAGCCGGGCCGTGTCGATTTCGAGGCCGTTGCCGTGCACGAGATTGGCCACGCGCTCGGGTTCGTCTCGATGGTAGGGCTACAGGAATTCAACAGCAGAAATCCCCTTGCCGCATCCGTGTGGGACCTGTTCAGGTTCCGGCCCGGCACGACCCCGGCTACGTTCTCTACTGCGGCCCGAATACTGACGCCGGGAGGCGTCCAGTCAGAATTCGCGGCAGGGCTTCAGGTCCCTCAATCGACCGGGGGCATAAACGGAAATGGGTCGGGCGGCGATGGCGAGCAGTCGTCTCACTGGAAGGACGACAGGTTCACAGGTCGCTACATAGGCATCATGGACCCGAGGATTGCATCAGGCGAGCGCAACACGATAACGAGCCACGACCTGGCGGCGCTGGACCTGTTCGGCTACACGCTCACGGATAGTATAAACGTTGCGCCGGAAGTGGGAGACTTCAGCGCCGCCGTCGATACGGGGAGCCGCATCCTTACACTCAGAGGCGGCGCGACCGATTCCGATTCCGATATCGTCTTTGCCGAATTGGAGCTGTTAGACGGCTCCGGAGGCGTGATCGGCGAGCTGTCAACTCCCGTCAACAACCCCCTCGGCTCGCCTATATTGGGCCTCAACATCCAGATAGCCAGCATCGCTCAGATATCCGCGCTCAGACAGATGAGAATCACCCTGCGAGATGATCGGGGCAACCTCAGCCAGAAGGCGACCACGATAGTTCTTCTCGATAATGACCCGAATCGCCCGACTATCAACAATATCACTTACAACGGGAAGAAGATGGTTATCAAAGGCATAGGGTTTAACGGAGACCGCAGGCTTGAGATAAACGGCGTGATAGTCGCGCCTCCGATCAATGTCGGGGGCGGCGCCAAGAAGATGAAGATCAAGGGCAAGCCCGCCGATTTGAACCTCTTCTCAGGCCAGAACAGCGTGCGAGCGATCAGTGATAACCGCAGGTCGGATGTCTTTTCGTTCTCCTTCTGATCGAAGCGGAGAATGGACAGGATCGACAGGATTGAAAAGATTCTCATGTCAATCCTGTTAATCCTGTCCATCTTTTATGGGCAAAAGGCGCGCGACTTATGGTAATCTTAGTGCGGCTTTTTTAAGCTCCACGTCCCCGCGTGCAATCATATGGGTTACTGAAGATTGATCAGATCGAGATTATTCATCATATTCTTTCTGCTGGCGCTCGCATGCTGCAAAGAGAAGCAGGACAATTCGACAGCCCCGATCCCGTCCGGCCCCGCGCATTGGATAGCCGGTTCGACGCCGGGCAAACAAGACCTGCTTGCCGTAGATTTTATAGATTCTCAAACCGCCTGGGCCGTGGGCGACATAGACCCTGCCGGGACGGGCGGCGCTATTTATCTCACAACGGATGGAGGCAGTAGCTGGAGAGCCGCAGCAAGCTCGCTCGAAGTTTTGGCGTCTATATATTTTGTCAGCCCCGCGCGAGGATGGGTCGCCGGGTATGCGGGCCGCATACAGAGGACCGATGACGGCGGGCGCACGTGGAAGACGCAGCGGACCGAACGCGAAGGAGAAGTCCTCAACTCGATCTTTTTTATAGATGACAAACGCGGGTGGGCCGTCGGCGGAGTGGTAGGGACGGGAGGATTGATCTTTCAAACCTCAAACGGCGGAGAGACCTGGGAACCCGTCGAGACCGGTCGCGTTGAAAGCTTCTGGGCCGTCCGCTTCGCAAGCGCCGAGCGCGGCTGGATAGTAGGCGAAGAAGGGCTTATCCTTGCCACAAACGATGGCGGAAAGACCTGGGCGGCGCAATCGTCGGGCACGACCCGGCCGCTATTCGGGCTGGCCCTCGCTTCGGCGGACCGCCTTGTAGCAGTTGGCGAGGCGGGTACGATACTGCTGAGCGAGGATGGGAGCGCGTGGCAAAGCGTTGAGGCTGGCACTGCCGAGACTTTGAACGCTGTGGCGGCGGCAGGTGATAAAGTCTTCTGGGCCGTCGGCAGC
>DASTET010000983.1:0-4181 GCA_035709445.1 Blastocatellia bacterium
GTTTGGTTAATGGTAAAAGGCACGGGACAACCTGCCGGGCAAACCCGCTGGCAGGCGAGAGTTGAGGAGATCAACTTTTCAATAACCGGCGAAGCCACCCTGAGAACCACCTCAGGGCTGTTCGAAAAAAGCCATGTTTGGGCGGCGGTTCGTGCGCTTCGGTCCTGGCCTCGGCCTCGATGGCGGTGAAGAACTGCGTCGCCATCATCTTTGCCGTGCCTTGAATCATTCGCTGCCCTACGCTTGCGATTGTTCCGCCTACCTGCACATCTCCGCTGTAGTTGATTACGGTCGCTTCGTCACGCTCTTCGAGGTCGAGGACCCCGGACCCTTTCAGAAAGCCCGGCTGTCCTTTGCCGCTGACGACCATCTTATAGTGCGAAGGAGGCTGAATATCTTCGAGCTGCACGCTTCCTGTAAAGACCCCCTTGATCGAGCCGACCCCTGTCCTAAGCGTCGCCGAGTAACTGTTCTCGCCCGTCTTTTCGAGTCTTTCGCAACCCGGTATGCACCGCTGCAACACAACCGGGTCCGTCAACGCATTAAAGACGCGCTCCCGGCTCGCATGCAGCTCGTGTGTTCCCTCTATCTTCATAAAAACAGGCGTCAGGCGTCAGGGGTCGGGGGGCAGGGCTTTATAGTCAATAGCTCGATGAGTGCTGAATCATTAACCACCGACATAGTGATTACCAGCGACCGAACCCTGACCCCCGAACCCTGACCCCTGCCCTCTACTTAGCTCGTTGGGCCGCAAGCTTCACAGCGCGGCGCGTATAGACTGTCGCGAGGTGACGGCGATACTCAGCCGAGGCGTAGAGGTCTCCGTTCACATCGACTCCAGCCGTCGGATCGATATTCTTGAGCGCCTCGGAGTCTTCGCCAAGCGAGTCGCCGACCAGCGCATCGGAAACGGAGGTCGCGCGATAAGCCTTCGACGCGACACCCGTTATCCCTATGTTGATCGATTCGCAGCGGTCGTCCTGGCCTTTGACGAGATGCACTGCGCAGCCAACGACAGCGAACCCTGAGGCTGGCTGAGGCACCTTCAGATAAGCCTGGCCGTAACGACCTGAAGGAGCGTTTATGCGAATCTCGCGCAGTATCTCGCCCGGCTCAAGCGCAGTAGTCAATAAGTCGACAAAGAAATCATCGACTTTGATCGTTCGCTCGCCGCTCCCGCTGACCGCCACAATCTCGGCGTTGAGTGCGATAAAGACGGCAGGCCAATCGGCTGCCGGGTCTGAATGCGCGAGGCTTCCGCCGATAGTCCCCTTGTTACGCACCTGCACGTCGCCGATCTGGGCAGCGGTCTCCGGGAGAATAGGGCAAATCTCTCGCAGGCGGTCGGAAGACTCGATTGAATAATGAGTAGTCATCGCGCCTACGCGTATCTGGCCGCCCTCTTCGCGTATATAAGAGAGGTCCTTGATGCGACCGATATCGATCAGCATCTGCGGCATCGCCAGACGCATCTTCATGGCCGGGATAAGACTGTGGCCGCCCGCGAGGATCTTCGCCTCGTCCGGGTGCCGGGCGAGCAGCGCAACCGCTTCATCTAGCGTGGCCGGAGCTACATAGTCAAACTGTGCTGGAATCATAATCTCTCCTCTGAAAGAATCCAGAAGTCAGGAGCCAGAAGCCAGAATCTTTTGCGTCATTTCTCGATAATTGCCGAGTGAATGAAATCCGAAATCAGCCTCGGCCTGCTTCTGGCTTCTGACTTCTGGATTCTGGATTCTCAAGTCTGCTGGCTGATGATCTTCCAGACCGCTTCTGGTCTGACGGGCATATCGACGTGTCGCACGCCGTAGGGCGACAACGCATCGACGATTGCGTTGACAATCGCGGGCGTTGCGCCGATGGTCCCCGCCTCGCCCACACCCTTTATCCCGAGCGGGTTGACCGGCGATGGGGTCTCGGTTCGCTCAAGCTCGAACCGGGGTGCATGCGCCGCCTTCGGGAGCGCGTAATCCATAAGCGTCCCCGTGACGAGCTGGCCCTGCTCGTCATAGACCACCTCTTCGTAAAGCGCCTGCCCTATCGACTGGACGATGCCGCCGTGTATCTGCCCTTCGACGAGCATGGGGTTGATGACCTTGCCGCAATCATCAACGGCCACATAGCGGAGGAACTTCACGTCGCCCGTCTCGCGGTCTATCTCGACCACGGCTATATGAGTGCCGAACGGAAACGTGAAATTCGTCGGCTCAAAGAAGTAAGTCGCCGAAAGCCCCGGCTCTATTCCGGGGGGAATGTCCCGTGCGATATGAGCCGCGAGCGCGATCTGCTGGATCGAGATGCCCTCGCCATCGGTCGACGGTTCGGGCAGCGCGCCGGCAGGCGCTTCACCATGCGGAAGCATCGGCTCAGGGACCCCCTCCGCAGAAGCGGCTCTGACAGCCTGTTTGGTGAAGACGCCCTGGTTGAAGAGGACGTTTGCCGCATCGGACTTGAGCATATGGGCCGCTATCTGCTGGGCCTTCTCTTTCAGCTTCTCGATCGCATAATAGACAGCCGTTCCGCCGACTGCCGTCGCGCGGCTGCCGAACGTGCCTATGCCGTACTGCACTATCGAGGTGTCACCGTGTATGACTGTGACATCGTTTATATCGACTCCGAGCTGGTCCGCCGCTATCTGCGCAAACGATGTCTCCTGTCCCTGCCCGTGCGGCGAGGCCCCGGTCAGTATGGTGACCTTGCCCGTGGGCTCGATTCGAACGGTTGCGCTTTCCCATCCTCCGGCAGGCATCGCCTGCGACGGGCCGAGCGCGCAAATCTCGACATAGGTCGAGACGCCTATGCCGATCAATCGGCCCTGCTCGCGCGCCTTCTTCTGCTCTTCGCGCAGCTTCGCGTAGTCGGACATGGCGAGCGCCTTGTCGAGCGCCTCCTGGTAATTCCCGCTGTCGTAGAAAAGCCCCGTGGCGGTCTTGAACGGGAACTCCGTAGGGGCCGGGAAGTTCTTCCGGCGCACCTCGACCGTGTCCATGCCAAGCTCTGCGGCAACGAGGTCGAGCGCGCGCTCGACGACATAAGTCGCCTCGGGACGGCCTGCGCCGCGATAAGCATCGGTCGCCATCTTGTTTGTAAAGACCCCGGTGACGTTTATCTGGATCGCGGGTATCTTGTAACAGCCTGAAAGCATCAGCCCTGTCAGCGTAGGAATCGCAGGGGTGAGTAGTTGATGGTACGCGCCAAGGTCGGCAAAGACGTTGTAGCGCAACCCTGTCACCGTTCCGTCATTCTTGCAGCCGATCTCGATATAGCCCACCTGCCCGCGACCGTGGATTGTGGCCTGCATATTTTCGCGCCGCGTCTCGATCCATTTTGCGGGCTTGCCGTGCTGCATGCTTATCCAGCCGAGCAACGCCTCTTCGGCGTAGACGTTCAGCTTCGAGCCGAACCCGCCGCCGACTTCCGGGGCGATCACGCGCAGCTTGTTTTCATGGATGCCGAGCATCAGAGCGAGCTGCGTCCTCGCCAGGTGGGGTATCTGGGTCGATGTCCAGATGGTCAGCTCTTCCTCGCCCGGAAAGTAGCGGGCCAGCACGCCGCGCGGCTCCATAGCGATGGGCGCGAGACGCTGGTGAACGACCCTCTGCTTGATGACACGGTCTGCCTCTTTGTCGAGGGCCGCATCGATATCGCCTTCGCCCGCCGTAAGCGTATAGGCTATGTTGTCGCCGTACTCTTCATAAATTATGGGGCCGCCCTTCGCCGCCGCCTCTACATCTACGACTGCTGGAAGCTCTTCGTAGTCGACCATGATCAAGTCGACGGCGTCGCGGGCCGCGTACCGGTCCGTTGCGACGACGGCGGCGATAGGCTGGCCGACGAAGACGACGTGGTCTTTTGCGAGCACCCGGTAATCGGGGACCTTCAGACCCGGAAGCGCGCTCGCGCAGGGGACGGGGCCTATTATGTCGGCCACCTCCTTTCCGGTGTAGATGGCCACTACGCCCGGCGCGTGCGCGGCTTCTGAAACGTCTATGCCGGTGATCCGGGCGTGCGCGTACATCGAGCGCAGGAAAGCGACGTAGAGCGTATCCGGCAGCTTTATATCATCCACATAATGCCCGAGCCCCTTTATAAGCCGGGGGTCCTCGGTCCGCTTCACTCTCTGTCCAACATATTTGTTAGCCATAATATCTCCATTATCAGGGGTCGGGGGTCGGGGGTCA
>DASTET010000984.1:0-2164 GCA_035709445.1 Blastocatellia bacterium
GCCCGCTCCCTCTGTTCGGGGGAGACCGCCGTTTTTGTCTGGGCCAGCTCCCGCAGGACGTCAGCAACAAGCTGGCGCTTGAGCCACAGCTTGTTTGCTATTTGAGAATGCACGTCGCGAGTCGGAACAGGCAGCCCCGAATACTCTTTGTCGTAAATCTCCACAATGCGGTTGCGAAGCTCAGGAGTGAGCACGGAGGCTTTGGCCGACCGCATCACTCTGGTCTTCTTTACAACTTCGACCGGAGCAGGCCGGGGTATAGGCCGTGGCGCAACACGCGCGGGCTGCGGCTGCGGCCTCGCCTCGGCAGGAACGTGCTTGACCACACGCTTCTTAAGACACTTGAGGCAATACGCGGCCTTGCGGTCCGGTGAAAAGAATGTCGCATTGCAAACCGTGCAGGTCCGACGAAATTTCATTCCGCTCATAATAGTTTTCTTAGTCTAAATTCCAGTGGCCGAAAGTTCAACCCTGGAGATAAGCACTGTCCTGTGAGCGATCCGTAAGATTCATCGCCACATTAATTGCCAGATCAATCCCTAAGAGTATACGCAAGCAAGACCGGCGGCATACTCCACAACGGCAGCATCGCGCTTGCGCATCCCCGCTCAATCACCGACCGGGGCATTCCAAAGACTATCGCCGATTCGTTCGATTCGACGATGACGTGTCCCCCCGCATGCCTTATCCGCTCAGCCCCGCTCGCCCCGTCCTCCCCCATCCCTGTCAGCACCACGGCCAGCGTATGCTCGCCGCACGCGCTCGCAGCCGAGATGAAGAGAGCGTCGGCGGACGGGGCGTGCGCGGAGGTTGAGCTTGAAGAGACAGACAGAAAAAGCGCCTCGCCATTGCGAAAGACCGTCGTCTCACGCCCGGCAGGGGCGATATATATATGCCTTCCCCTCACCCGTTCGCCCCCTCCCGCTTCTACCACCTTGTAATGCGAGATCGAGTCGAGACGAGCGGCAAAGGGTCTGGTGAATCCTTCCGGCATATGCTGAACCACAACAATCGGGACCGTCAGGCTCTTTGGCAGTTCCGCAATCAGCCTCTGTATCGCTGCCGGCCCCCCTGTCGATGCGGCAATACATATCAATTCAACGCCTGCCCCATAGGCCGCCTGCTCGGCCGAAAGAGAGACGGCCTTCCAATCAGAGTCGGTCGTCTGCCCGATAGCCGTATTCGCCACCGCCGCAGTCTCCACTCGTTCGATAATTCGATCTTCCAGCTTCGATGTAATCTTTGTCGCGCGCGGGGTGGGCTTCAGAAGGAAATCGACCGCGCCCAGTTCGAGCGCCTTGAAGACACGCTCGCGGTCGCCAAACGAGCTACACACGACAACCGGCATAGGGCGATTAGCCATCACCCAGCGCAGCACCCCAAAGCCATCGAGCCTCGGCATCAGCAGGTCTAGCAGCATGACCTGAGGGCCGGTCTCGATGATCTGCTTGATGGCTATGTCGCCATCCTCGGCGAGGCCGACCACCTCAAGCTGCTCCGAGCGCGCAAATATCTTTGAGAACCTCAGCCGGTAGTACGGCGAATCATCCACAATTAGCAGCCTGTGCCCCATACTTCTATATAACCAAACAGTATTTATGAACAGGATTAACAAGAGTATCGAGTCTGATCAGCGATATGCTCTCTTTTTCTTTGCCGTCTATCCTGTTAATCCTGTCCATTGCATTAATGGCCCTTATCTTTTATGGACGTACTCGCGGCCAAACTGGACCGGCTTGAAGCACGTCTCCTTTGGCAGGAGCGACTCGGCATGACCGAGCAGCACATACCCGCCTTCGTTGAGCATGGAATAGAAAGAGTTCAGAGTTTTGTTGACAGCTTCCGCGTCAAAGTACATGAGCACATTCCTGCAAAAGATGACATCGTAGCCGCCCCTCTTGCGGTCGCAATCCAGGTTTATGAGATTGAGCTGCTCAAACTCTATAACATCGCGAAGGCTATCGATGGCCTGCCGCTGGTTGCCGCCTACGACCACAAAATACTTGTCCTTAAAAGAGTCTTCGGTCGTTCGGAAGCTGGAATTGCCGTACACTCCGCGCTCCCCTATCTCGATCACCCTGCGGCTGAGGTCGCTTGCCGTTATCCGCACGTTGTTATCATTGAGCAGCCCTCGCTCCGCAAGCAGCATTCCGATAGTATATGC
>DASTET010000985.1:0-6298 GCA_035709445.1 Blastocatellia bacterium
CTCGGACATGCATTGTTTCTCTTGACGATCCCCTTCATAAAGCCGTTCGACTACGTGATGAGCGCGCGCGGCAAAGGCGCGACGATCACCCTTGCTGCGCGCGCCGTGTGAGCCGCTCAAGCTCGCGGCGATCGTCATAGACCTGCACGTCGGCCCGCCTCGACAGGGCATCAAACACTTCGAACACCTCGCGGTCGGTCCTTCTTGCCGCGAGCCTCTCTTCGCGCCGTCGCCTTCGAATCGGCCCCAGTCGCCTGAGCGCATCGATCAGGGCAAGGATGAACCCCGGCTGAAGTCTGAGCGGCGCGGTAACGGCGAGCAGAGCCACCCATAACAGATGAGAAGCCATAAGCCCGGGATCGTGGAGGTTGACCCAGTGATAGATGAGGCGGTTTCGCTGCTTGAGCCGCCATATCTTTTTCCGGCCCACCCGCCGCATGGTCGAAGACACGCGGTGACGGACGACGGAACGGGGCTCATAGCTTATCGTGTAGCCTCGCTTCCACGCGCGGTAGCTTATATCGACGTCTTCCCAGTAGATGGGCGAAAGCAGCTCGTCGAACGCGCCGAGGCCGATAAACTTCTGCCGGTCGAACATCGATGACCCGCCGGTCGCAAATATCGAATAGAGAGGCTCATCGTCGTCAGGCTCACGCGAGCCCGGCTCTTTAGCGTGTTTTGTGACATAGCTCCGGTGGACGCGGATGAAGCCGCGCGCGAAGCTGCCTATTTTGCCGGTCCCGACTTCGGCGCCATCCTCGACTTCGAAGACGCGGCAATGCGCGGCGAACCGCGCGGGGTCCGAGAAGTTCTCAACCAGCGGCGCGATGGCCCCTTCGCTCACCTCGACATCGTTGTTAAGGAGAAAGACGAGCGGGTATCGAGCGGCTTGAAACCCGCGATTACAGGTCCGGCCAAACCCTATGTTGGCTTCGTTGTTGATGAGCCGCAGCCCGTGCGGTTGTGAAGTCCGAGGTTCGGTTTCAAACCCCAGGCCGAGCAGATACTCAGCCGTGCCGTCGGTGCTTCCGTCATTGACTATTATTATCTCTACAGGCGCGCGGGTCTGTTCGCTGTAGCGACCGGCGGAGGCGAGGACGGAAGGCAGAAACCGTTTGAGCAATTCGATCCCGTTCCAGCTCGGTACGACTATGCTGACGCCGGGGGCCGGTTTGTCGGAAACGTTAAGCATCGATTATGGCGAGCCGAAGGTTATGTTAGCTCTCGGAGTCCGTCTTTGAAAAGTGATTTACCGCAGAGGATCACAGAGGTGAAACGATTTTACTCTGTGATCCTCTGCGGTAAAAAAAGAAAGGAGGCGACCGCTCGCCTCCGAAGAAAGGACAAAAATAATGAAGCGCTATACGACGCCCGTATCGGTTGATACGGTTGTGACGCGGCGGCGAGTGGCCGGGCGCGTCTCACGTTTCTCAAGCGTGACCGTGATGGTCTGCTCCGCCCGGTTACGCACGATGCTGAGGTTGATCGGCCCTTCATCCTTGTTGTCGAGGGCCTTGACCAGCGTATTCAGGCTCTCGACAGGCGTATTATCGACTGCGACTATAACATCGCCCGCCTTCAGCCCTGCCCTCGAAGCCGGGGTGTTCTCTATCACTTCGGTGACGAGCAGGCCCTGTCTGCCTTTGACCCCGAAATACTCGGCAAGCTGATCGCCGAGCGTTTCAACCGTAACGCCGAGCCGGGTCCCGCGGAAGGTCCCGAAAGAGCGGGGGAAGGAGAAGTTGAAGGTGCCGAAATCGGGGAGTCCTTTCTTGAACTGCTGTTCGAGATGGCGGTCGAATAAGCCCCATTTGTGGCTATCGAGCGAGCCGTCGGGTCTGAGCAGGAAGAGTTCAGAGGTGCGCTTGCTCAAGGTCGCGCTGAAGGTCTGGAGGTTGCCGCCCCGGACTATTTCGACCGACACGGTGCGGCCCGCCGGGGTCTCGCTCAGCAAACGTTGCAATTCGCGCACGCTGTCGACGCGCCGCCCGTTAAAAGAGACGATCACATCGTTCTCTTTTACGCCCGCCTTATCTGCCGGGCCGCCCTCGACTATCTTCATTACGACAGCGCCGCGCTCTTCTCTGAGCCCGAGCTCTTTTGCTCGGTCAGGGGTCACCTCTTCAAGATAGACGCCCAGATACGCACCTTCGCCCATATTAAGCGGGAAGGAGAAGACAGTTGAATCGACTCCCGTCTTCCCTTTCTCTTTTAAATCCGACTTATCCTTCTGTTTGTCTTTCTGGCCTGCCGCTACTTCGACGTAACCGATACTGAGGCCGAGTGCAGCAACCAGCGAAATAACCAGATAATAACGTTTAACCATCTCCAGACCTCCGAAGATTTACAGGTTGCTTATGCTTTCAGCTTTCTCCACGCCCGGAAGCGCCAAAAGTTCCAAAATGAGCCGGTTTTTGCTCGCCGTGGAACCGACACGATATACAGGATAAACAGGAGCGCCAATTAATGTAAATCCTGCTGATTCTGCCCATTTCTCTGTTGAGTAATTCAAGCTCTTGTAGCGCGAAGCAGCCTGCGGGCGAGCCAGGGCGCGCGGGCAAGAATCACCGAGAGATAATTCAGGATGATCGGGGAGAATACGGCCCTGCGAAGCAGGCCCGCCACCCTTATCCGCTGGCCAAATTCCTCTTCATAGGCGGCGCGGTAATACTCCGCGACCCGCCCGAAGAGGCCTGCCCCGTTGGTAGCTCCCGCGTGGCCCCCGGACTTAAACGCCGAGATGATGGCGAGCGCGGCAAGCTCACCCGAGCGCAGGGCGATCTGGATGCCCGTGCCCGTAAACGGGTCTATCATACCCGATGAATCGCCCGCCGTGATGACCCCTCCTCTGGTGAGACGCCGAACGCCGAAGGTGAGCGGCCCGGTGCTCAGCCAGCGTCCCGAGACCTCGGCCTTGCCGAGACGCTCGCGGGCCAGAGGATTTCGCATGATAGTAGTCTCCACGATCTTTCGCGGATCGCCTGCGGCGGCTTTGAATGCGCGCTCGCTTGCAATAAAGCAGAGGTTGACCTTCTCGCCTTCAACCCGCGACAGCCCCCCGTACCCGTTCGAAAAGAAATAAAGCTCAACCTGGTCTTCTATGCCCTCGACCATATCGAGATGCGCCTTCAGCGCGTAGAGCCGCGAGCCCCGCTCTCCGCCGACTCTTTCGCTATGTGTGAGCGTGAGCCTTGAGCTTCGCCCGCTCGCATCGACTACGAGAAGCCCTCGAAAGGTGCGCGACTCCCCGTCGCCGAGCGAGAGCGCCTCGATCCCGCAAGCAATCCCGTCTTCGATGATGAGGCGGCTGGCGGCCATCCCTTCGAGGCAGACCGCGCCCGCCTGCCGCGCCGTATCAAACAGGATCTGATCGAGCCGCGCGCGGCTCAGGCTCAAAGCGAAAGGCGAGAGCCGGGAGACCTCGGATATGCTTGCGGCGACGGGTGCCCCTCTCGAAGGTATCAGCTTGATCGATGTGATCTTTTGAGCGCCCGCATCGAGACAGCGGTCGAAGACATCGAGCCGTCTGAGCGTGGGGAAGCATTCAGGGGCTATAAACTCCCCGCATAGCTTCTCCCTCGGCATATGCTTCTCTTCGAGCAGGAGCGGCTTCAGCCCGGCCCGCGCAATTCGAATCGCGGCTGAGCACCCGGCAGGCCCGCCGCCGACTATTATCACATCATATTTCATAACCAGGCGGACCCTCTGCCAGTTCCGGTCGCTACGGCTCGCTCTCAACGGCGGACGTCGGCAATAAGCGATAGCCTGTACGGAAACGAGCGCCGCACGCTAAAGCGAGAGAGCCCGGCGCGGCTGCTAAGCTTCTCTAGCTCCTCGGCGGTAAACCCTCTGAGCACCGAGACAGGTCCATCATTGCGCGTCAGAAAACTTTTAGTAAATACCGGTCCGGTCATCCGTATGAAGTAATAAGGCACAAGGTTACGGACCAGATCGTTTACTATCACCGCGCGGCGGGCTATCCGGGCGAACCCGGCCAGCAGCCTTATCACATCATCGTCCCTGAAATGATGCAGGAAGAGAGAGGCCGTAACGAAATCGAAGCTTCGCGGGGCAAACGGCAGCATCAGGGCATCGGCCCTGACAAGCTCGACATCGGAACTGACGCCGAGGTCGCGGCGGGCCACTCTCAGGTTCCTATCGCTCAAATCGACGGCGGCCAGCGCGGGCTCTATGCCGCGCGCCCTCGACCATCGGCTTACCATCGAAGGTATATCGGCCGAGCCTGTCCCCACGTCGAGCAACGACAACTTCGCTGAAGGCTCTTCGCCGAGCATCGCCTCAAGCGCCTTCAGCACTACGCGGGTCCCGCCAAGCAGCCGGTTTATGCGGCGCAGATCAAGCAGGTTCACCCGGACATCTTCATCGGTCCCCGCTCCGGCATCGAGCAGCTCCTCCTCATATATTCGCTCGGGGGTAAGCATATCTGTGAGGATACAGAAGTCAGAAGCCAGAAGCCAGAAGCCAGAAGCCAGAATCTCTCGCGTAGTCTCTCGATTATTGCCGAGTGAATAAAGTCAGGATCAGCCTCTACCACCTTCTGACTTCTGACTTCTGGCTTCTGACTTCTTTTCCCTGCTGTGATATAGTCGATGCTTCAGGATTTAGGGTATGACCAGTCGATTACAGGTTGTTTTGTGCGGGCTCTTTTTCGGGTTGCTCCTGATCTATTCCGGCACATTCTTTTACCGCAACCTCGGGCAGCTCACCATGCGGAGCGATCCGGGCTGGTCTGTGTATCAGGTAGAAGGCCGGGTTGTAATATCGCCGGTGAGCCAGCTCTCGCAGGGATTTCCGCTTCGCCCGCTCGATGAGCTGATCGCGCTCAACTCGCAGACGATTCGATCTACAAGCCAGGTCGTCGAAGCCTTCCAGAGAATAGAGCCGGGCGAGTTTTACACGGTCGTCATCAGCCGAAACGGGCAGGGGCAACAGTACCTGCTCCAGGCCAGAGCCATCCCCTTGAGCGCCTGGACCCTACAGGCGGCAGGAACGCTTATAGTCCCTATAATATTCCTGCTCACGGGGCTTGTAGTCTTCCTGTTAAAGCCCTATGACAAGCAGGCGGTCTTGCTGGCGCTGATGTTCGGCATGTTCTTGTGCGCGTTTGCGGCCACAAGCCCGTGGATGTCGGGCGAGCCGCTCTGGCTGACGCTCGTGATGGTGGCCGTTCATATAGCTTCCCTTTTTTTATGGCCGGTCTTCTTCCATTTCTTCCTTATATTCCCGGAGCCTTCGCCGCTCGTGCGTAAGAAGCCGCGCCTGGAATATTATCTTTACGTCCCGTTTCTTCTGACGATATTCCCGTATTTTGCCGCGACGAACATCCTCGCCGCCGTCTCGCCGATTATGGCGATCAGTTTCGCCGGAAGCACAAGGCTCATTCAGGCGGTCTGCATGGCAATCGGCGTGCTTTATATCGCGGGCGGACTGCTGTCGCTGCTGGTCAATTATAAAGAGGCGAGCTTGACCTCGCGGAGAAAGATGCGCGTCATCGTTGCGGGAAGCATCGCGGGCTTCCTGCCGATGTTTCTCGTATTCGGGCTCGCGGCGTTGTTTAACATCCGCAACACGAACCCATCGCTTTTCAGGTGGCTGATATTTATCGCCTTCTTCTCTTTTCCGCTCTTCCCGCTCTCGTTCGCTTACGCAATAGTCCGCCATCAGGTCATCCCCGTACGGTTGATCCTCAGACGCGGCGTCCGCTACCTGCTCGTCTCGCGCGGGTTCATCATAGTCCAGTCTATAGTCGTCTTCGCGGTGCTGAGCTTTCTGCTGACGGGCTCCCGGATGGATGCGATAGATCGCCTGGGCGAGCGCGCCGACATCGCGGTTACGATGATTGCAACAGCGATAGCAATAGGGGTGCTCACGCTTGTAAACCAGCGAGTGATGCCGCTCATAGACCGCAGATTTTTCCGCGAGTCATACGATGCTCAGCAACTGCTCGCCGAGCTGGGACAGGAGATGCGGACGGTGGCGACGGTGCCGCAGATTCTGGAGCTTGCCGTCGCCAAGATACAGGATGCGCTCCACACCGAAAACGTGACGATCTTTCTCCGCGATAACGAGTCGGGCAATTACCGCTGCGCCATATCTTCGCGTCTGGCGCAGGACGGGGCGACCACCTCGGACATGAATCGCAGCCTTATGCTGCCAGGTGACGGAGCGATAGTTGAAAAGCTGGGCCGGTCCTCCGCGCCGCTCGTCGTGGATCTCGAAGGCTCGCGCTCGCTCACCTCGCCGCTCGCTCAGATGGAGCGTTCGTCGAGCGAGTCGC
>DASTET010000986.1:0-2641 GCA_035709445.1 Blastocatellia bacterium
CTGTCGCGGTTCTCAAAGAAGTTCGGCAAGCGAATCGAGGGCGTCTCGCAAGAGACCATGGAACTGCTCGTGAGCTACCATTGGCCGGGCAACATAAGAGAGCTTCAAAATATCATCGAGCGAGGAGTCATCATCTCTCAAAGCCCCGTGCTCGCGCTGGGCCGCGACCTCCTTCCGGCGCAGGACGCCGTCGACCGGCTCGCCGCGTCGGCGGGCGCGGGAAGACAGTCTTCGCCGCCCGCCGCGACAACTCGCGCCGGAACCGATGCCGCACAGCCTTCCGATTACCCGCTCTCGCTCGAAGATGTCGAACGCCGCCATATCCTCGCCGTGCTCGAAAAAACCCGTGGCGTCATCGAAGGCCCGAACGGCGCAGCAAGGGTCCTCAACATCCACCCGAACACCCTCCGCAGCCGTATGAAAAAACTCGGCATTCGTCGTCCCGCCCGCGAAATATCGTAGCCCTCACCCCGCCACCCGCCAGAAAAAGCGAGCCACGAGATTTCGTGGAAGATGAGAGGGACCCGCAAGCTCGTAAGTAGTGATTTAAATATAGAAAACACGAGCTGTAATTTTTTCACGGCGGCACGGCTATTGCCCTGTATTGCTTGGGAAAAGGAGAGAAGAGAATGTTGAGGATATCGGAGATCGGGTCGGGGAGGGAAGCCGCCACATTACGGCTTGAGGGGGAGGTAAAGGGGCCGTGGGTAAAGGAGTTGGAGATTGCTTGCGAGCGGCTACTAGCGGAGGCTCGTCCGGTCACGCTCGACCTGGCAGAGGTCTCATTTGTTGAGAGGGAAGCGGTGGGGGTATTGATAGAATTGATGCGCCGGGAGGTAAAGCTCATAAACTGCTCTCCGTTTATCGCCGAGCAGATCAAAGTGGCCTCGTCATCGCGCGCGCGGTCGAGAGAGAGCTATTGACAGGATTGAGAGGACAGGAGAGAGGCGATGGCCGTCAAGCAACATTACGCGCCTGAAAGCTGGGTGGACCGGCACGGAGACGTGTTATTCAGGTATGCGCTTGTGCGGGTCCGCGACCACGCGGTCGCAGAGGAGCTGGTGCAGGAGGCGCTTCTTGCCGCGCTCCAATCTTATGAGAGCTTTTCAGGCCAGTCGTCGGAGAGGACCTGGCTCATAGGGATTCTCAAGCACAAGATCACAGATCACTATCGCCGCCTCAGCCGCACGAGCCAGTTTAATCCGGATGATGAAGTGGCGTTCGAGCACGACGAGCTTTTCCAGCGATCGGGAGAGTGGAGAGGACACTGGAATTTCGACCTGGGCCCCCCGCGAGTGGATGATGAGCCCGGACCGCGCCGTAGAGAAGAGCGAGTTCTGGATGATACTGAGCCATTGTTTGACGGAGCTGCCCGAACGGACCGCCGCCGCTTTTACTCTTCGCGAAGTGGAGCAGTTGAGCACTGAAGAGATTTGCAAGGTGCTCGATGTCTCTGCGGCCAACCTCTGGGTCATGCTCCATCGCGCGCGCATGCACCTGAGAAACTGTCTCCAGGTTAAATGGTTTGGAAAGGCGCTCTCATAAGGGCCGAGAATGATAACCGCAGAGGAACGCAGAGGATGAATTCTTTATCCTCTGCGTTCCTGCGGCGGCCTCTGCGGTTAACCCCTTTCTTGGATTATGGTCTGAGCGATTGCGTTACTCTTTTTGCCCATACTAAGATGCGTCTGCGAAAAGATTCTCTAGCAGGCGGAGGGCGACGATGAAGATGACGGCAGGGCTGTTCTTAATTCTGTTGATCTGTTCTTTTGCGACCGTAGCTCAAAGCAGGTGGGCGGTTCTTTTTGACGGCAAATCGACCGCCGCGTGGCGCGGATATAAACGAGACTCATTCCCCGAAAAAGGCTGGGCCGTAGAGAACGGCGCGCTCAAGACGATAGTCGGCGGCGACCGGGTCGATCTGATCACAAGAGAAAAATACCGGGACTTCGAGCTTGAGCTTGAGTGGCGGGTCTCTCCTGCGGGCAACAGCGGGATCATCTACCTTGTGTCTGAAGACGAGCCGCAGACCTATCAGACCGGTCCGGAGATGCAGGTGCTTGATGACGCCGCGCACCGCGACGGGCAGAACTCCAAGACTTCAGCCGGTTCGCTCTACGCGCTGATCGCTCCCGAAAACAAAAAATTGCAGCCCGTAGGCGAGTGGAACAAGGCCCGGCTCGTGATCCGCAACGGCCACGTCGAGCACTGGCTAAACGCGGTGAAACTCCTTGAGTACGAGCTTGGGAGCGAAAAGCTGAAGGGGCTTATAGCCGAGAGCAAGTTCAAGGACATGCCTCGCTTCGCACAGAACAGGGAAGGGCACATCGCGCTTCAGCACCACGGCGAAGAGGTCTGGTATCGAAATATAAGAATACGCCGGCTGTAGATAAGAAGTCAGAAGCCAGAGGCCAGAATCTTTCGTGATGTATCTCGATTGAAGCCGATTGAAAAGAATCGGAATCATTCTCTTCTGACTTCTGGCTTCTTAATCAGCCGGCCTTTACGGGCGCTTCAAGCTCGACCCCTGCCTCGCCCGTCTTCAGACGGCGGCGCTCGCGGGCTGCGAGTACGATGTGAAGCAGCAGCATCAAGGCCGACGCTGCGAGCACTACCATAAGCCCGGTTCGCACATCGCCCG
>DASTET010000987.1:0-8465 GCA_035709445.1 Blastocatellia bacterium
GCCATACAGAGTCGGCCCCACCCCCTTCGACAGCAGGTATAAAGCAGGCACTACCAGCATCAATCCCGGGATTGCGCAGGCAGAGACTATTGCCAGCCACAATCCCGGCGCCGGGTCCGACGAATCGAGCGACAGCCAGTAGGCCGATGCCGCCAGGCATAATAGCGCGGGTATAGCGAACAGGTAGCTGACGCCGGGCAGAAGGAAAGCCGTAGTCACAGCTAGCAAGGCCCACCATGCGACTGCGCCCAGGTACATGCTCTTTTCGCTCACCTTCCGGCTCTCCCATATCGCGGAAATGCAGACCAGACCTATCGCGAGCAGAATAAAACCGGCAAAGAATATGTGACTGTTGCGGCTTTCTCCGAGCAGTCTGAACCTGTTGCCTCCGCGCAGCAGGTTTGCCAGCATCCACATCAATGTGATGACGATGGGGATGCTTATGAGCTTTACAGGAAATATCAGGCTCGAAAGCGCAAACTCTTTCGGTCGCAGGCATCCATTCCTCAGACCGAGCGCCGCGACGACCGCAAGAAAAAGGATGAGCCCCAAAGCAAGCGGCTTCACCCAGCTCCCGGGGTAGCTAATAAGCCCAGCCCCCAGGACATCAAAGTAAAAAGCCCGCTTCTTATCTTGCCTTTTTACTTCTTGCCTGGATCACAGCCACTGCAATTCTGTCACCAGGTGTGGACAGCATTGCCGCCTGCCTGCCGGGACTTCGACCGTTTTTCTCTGAAATATCCAATATTTGACGGCATATGTGTTGCCAGAATGTTGACAGCACAATTCTGTCCAGACACTTGTGAGTCCGAAGGCACGCCCAATGGCGGGAAGATAGCCCTGACGGTGTTGTCAGATAAAGAGAGATGATCTAGCGGATGTCGTGGACGCGTCGGGATAGGGAAAATGGACAGGATTCACAGTGATTTAAGTCTATTCTGATATGAATCCTGGAAATCCTGTCCATCTCTGGCAATATGAGAACACCCACACGAATTGCGAAACCTGTTTTCACATCGGCCCTGCTCGCGGGCGCGCTGCTGCTTAACGGTTGCGAGGGGCCTCAGTCGGCGCTCGACCCGGCAGGGCGCGAGGCTGACCGCCTCAACGATCTCTTCTGGTGGATGGCGGCGGGGGCCGTCGTCATCTGGCTCGCCGTGATAGGCCTCGCCATATACTCGGTTCGCGTCCACCCCGAGTCATTCAGCCGGACGGGAGCAAGGCTGATGATCATAGGCGGCGGGGCCATAGTCCCGACGGTTGTGCTGGCCGTGCTCCTGGCGTTCGGGCTTGCCATGCTGCCCGATCTGGTGGCTCCTGCGCCCGAAGGCAGCCTGAAGATCGCCGTCTCCGGAGAGCAGTGGTGGTGGCGAGTACGATACCAGCCGCCCGGCGGCCAGCCGGTCGAGCTTGCAAACGAAATCCGTCTCCCCGCAGGCGTTCCGGTAGAGTTCCACCTCGAAAGCGCCGACGTCATCCACTCATTCTGGATACCCTCCATCGGAGGCAAGCTCGATATGTTTCCGGGCCGGGCGACCCGGCTCTCTTTGATGCCGACAAAGACGGGCGTATTTCGCGGGGCCTGCGCCGAGTACTGCGGGACATCTCACGCCCTTATGAGCTTCTATGTCGAGGTGATGGAGAAAGAAGATTTCGACCGCTGGCTAAAAGAGCAGGCCGAACCGGCCAGCCAGCCTGCCGATCCTCTCGCCGCGCGCGGGCAGGAGCTGTTTCTCGCGCAGGGGTGCAGCGCGTGCCACACGGTTCGCGGGACTGCGGCCAGCGGCGTGATAGGCCCTGACCTGACCCACGTCGGAGGCCGGCTCAGCCTTGGCGCGGGAATCCTGCCGAACGAGCCTGACGCCTTCGAGCGATGGATCGCTCACACCGATGACGAGAAGCCGGGCGTGCTGATGCCCCCCTTCGGAATGTTGTCGCAGGAAGAGCTTCGGGCGCTTGCGGTTTATCTGGATGGGTTGAGATGAGAAAAGACACGGAACAACTCGAAATGGTCCGGGAGGACATAGGGCCTCTCGAAGAGGCCCCGCCCGAAGAGGTGCAGAGAGCGCAGAGGGAGCGATTGCTCGAAACGTGGGAGACCCCGTCGGGGTGGCGCTACTGGTCTTCGGTCAACAACTCGGACGTCGGGCTGTGGTACACGGGGATGACCTTCTTCTTTCTCCTCTTCGGCGGAGTGCTGGCGTTGCTGATGCGGATTCAGCTCGCCGTGCCCGGCAACGACTTTCTCTCAGCCGAATTCTACAACCAGGCCTTCACGGTCCACGGCTCGGTGATGATGTTTTTGTTTGCGATCCCCGTCTTTGAAGCCATCGCGGTTATGTTCCTGCCGCAGATGCTCGGGGCGCGCGACCTGCCGTTTCCGCGACTGTCGGCATTCGGATTCTGGTGTTTTCTTCTCGGCGGGACATTCCTTTCCGGCTCGATCCTCTTCGATGCCGCGCCGCGCGGCGGCTGGTTTATGTACCCGCCGCTCACGTCAAAGTATCAGCCAGGCATCGGCGCGGATATGTGGCTTCTGGGATTTTCGTTTATCGAGATAGCGGCGATTGCCGCCGCCGTAGAGATGATTGTAGGCACGCTCAAGACTCGCCCGCCGGGGATGCGTATCAACCTGATCCCGCTTTATGTCTGGTACGTTTTAGTCGCGGCGGCAATGATACTGTTCGCCTTCCCTCCGCTCATCGCGGGGAGCCTCCTGCTTGAGCTTGAGCGGGCATTCGGCTGGCCCTTCTTCAACCCGGCGGGCGGCGGCGATCCGCTCCTGTGGCAGCACCTCTTCTGGCTCTTCGGCCATCCGGAGGTTTACATCATCTTCCTGCCGTCGGTCGCGCTGATTGCGATGATCGTGCCGACCTTTGCACAGAGGCCGATAGTCGGGTATAGCTGGATCGTGCTGGCGGCGGTCGGGACTGGCTTTATAAGCTTCGGGCTGTGGGTGCATCACATGTTCACCACGGGGCTGCCCGGCATAACGCTTGGTCTCTTCTCGGCGGCTTCAGAGGCCGTAGCGATCCCGACCGGGGTGCAGATCTTCTGCTTTCTTGCGACGATTGCGGCGGGGCGACTGGTGCGCTCGGTCCCCATGCTGTTCGCATTCGGCAGCCTGGTCATCTTCGTGCTGGGCGGGCTGACGGGCGTTATGGTGGCGGTCGCGTCGTTCGACTTTCAGGCGCACGACACCTTTTTCGTAGTAGGCCATTTTCACTACGTGCTGATCGGCGGCGCGCTCTTTCCGATTCTCGCCGGTTGCTACTACTTCTTCCCGCTCATCAACGGAAAGAAGCTCTCTGACAGGCTCGGTCGCCTTGGCTTCTGGCTCGCGTTTATCGGCTTCAACGTCGCGTTTCTGCCGATGCACCTGACGGGGCTGCGCGGCATGCCGCGACGGGTCTTCACCTATCCTGCCGATATCGGATTCGACGCGCTCAATCTCACATCGAGCATAGGCGCTTTTATTCTGGCGGCGGGCGTCGGCGTAGTCTTCTGGGACCTTCTACGACCCAAAGGCAAGGAGCCGTATTCTGAGCGCAACCCCTGGAACGCGGGGACGATTGAGTGGACCCAGGAGATGCCCGGAAAACCCTGGGGCATCCGCTCGATCCCTGAGATCGACAGCCGCTATCCGTTATGGGACCAGCCAAACATCGTAAGGGACATTGACGAGGGCCGCTTTTATCTGCCCGACGCCGAGGAAGGGAAGCGCGAATCGATTCTGACCTCGGTCATCGATGCGCAGCCCGAGCAGGTCCTACGGCTGCCGGGGTCGAGCTTTATCCCGCTCGTGGCCGCTCTCATGACGGGCGGCTTCTTCATCCTCGGCACGTTTTATTTATGGTGGCTGGCGCTTGCGAGCCTTGCAGTGGCGACCGGCGTGATCCTTTACTGGCTGTGGACGGGGACGGCCATCATCCCTGAAAAAGAGGAGAAAGACGTCGGGCTCGGGTTGAAGCTTCCGATCTATGCGTCGGGGCCGAAGTCGGTCGGCTGGTGGGCGATGTTTATCACGATGCTTGCGGTGCTGACGGCTTTCGTCTCTCTGGTCTTCGGTTATTTCTTTTCTTGGACGATCCACGAAGATTTTCCGCCCGACCCCTCGCCGGGCCCGGGCGTCTTCTGGCCGGCGATTGGAGGGGCGCTGCTTCTCGCCGCGTGGGCGTTGACGCTGTTTGCGCGGCGGTGGAACAGGCGTGATTGGGCCGTCGGCTTCTATGCGGCGCTGCTCGTCGCGGCGCTGCTCGAAGTGGCGGGCGCTGCTGCGCTGATAGCTGGCCCGTGGCTTACAGGGCTCGATCCGAAGTCGCACGTCTATCCCGCGACGGTCTGGCTGCTGGTTATATGGACGGCGCTTCACGTCGTGGTCGGGCTTATTATGCAGCTCTATTGTGTCGCCCGCAGGCTCGCCGGGCGGATGACGGCGCGACACGACATAGACATTTCGAACGTCGCGCTCTACTGGCACTTCGCTGCGCTCACGGCGGTCATCACCGTTGCCGTGATCGCCGGGTTTCCGCTGGTGGCTTGAGCATTGCGCCGAGAGGACCGATGTATGACCCGGGTTGCGGAAAAGTATCAGAGTCTCTGGCTTCTTATAGCCTCGCCGATAATCTGGGCCGCGCATTTCCTTCTCAGCTATATCACCGCCGCGATATGGTGCGAGAAGGTAGCAGGTCCGGGCGGCTCGCTTGCGTTCGCGCTTGTGGCGATTGCCGTCTATACATTGCTTGCTCTCGTCGGGATAGGGGTCGTCGGATGGATGGGATACCGCAGGCACAATCTGGGCAACGCCGATCTGCCGCACGACGATGACACGCCGGAGGACCGCCACCGCTTCCTGGGGTTCGCCACCCTGTTGATGTCGGCCTTGAGCGCGGTGGCTGTCCTCTATGCCGCGCTCGTCATACTCTTTTTCAGGAGCTGTTATTGATGCATCGCACCCTGCTGATATGCGGACTCTTTACGCTCGCGGCGGCGTGGCTGGGGCCGTTGCCGCAGCTGGCGCGGCGGGCCTTCTTCGCGCATATGACCATGCACATGGCCGTAGTAGCCGTGGCCGCTCCGCTCCTTGCGCTTGGGATCGCAGGAGGGCGGCTCGACCCGGTTCGCCGCGCGCCCCTTTTATTCGCGCCGGTCCCTGCATCGATCTTCGAGCTGATCGTCGTGTGGGCCTGGCACGCGCCGGCGCTGCATCATGCGGCGCGGCATAGCGCGGCGTGGCTTGTGCTTGAGCAGGGGATGTTTATAACGAGCGGACTGCTCGTATGGCTATCCGCCTTCGGCGGCGGCTCGCGGCCTTCCGGTCCGCGCCGCGCCGCAGGGATCGTAGGGCTCCTGCTCACCTCGATGCATATGACTCTGCTCGGGGCGCTGCTCGCGCTGACGCCGCGCCCGCTCTATGCGCACGCCGAGGCGCTTATGAGGCTCACTCCGCTCGAAGATCAGCACCTGGGCGGCGCGATCATGCTGATGGTCGGCGGCGTCTCTTATCTGGCGGGCGGTCTCTATCTGACGGTCGGCTTATTGCGAGGCAGGGCGCTCAAGCCGGGAGGGAAAGCATGATGCGCCGTTTGATCAAGATTGCCGCAGTTGTGGCCGGGCTTGTCGCCGGGGGAGTCCTCGCCGCTACACAAAGCAACTCTCTTCCTGCGAGCGTCAAAGACCGCCGCAACGGGGTCGAACGGACCGGCTCGATGATCCGCATCATCAAGATCGGCGTGTTACTTATCGCGCTGGCGCTTGCCGGGTTTCTCGTTGCCGCTTCGGGGATCATTCCGATCAAAGCGAGCTCCGGCCACTGGGCGATAACGCGCTGGTTCCTGGAATTCTCCATGGAGCGGTCCATCTCTACCTACAGCCTGGGGGTGGAAGCGCCGTCGCTCGACAAAGAGTGGCTTGTGCTGAAGGGCGCGGGCCACTACGAGATAGGATGTAATCCCTGTCATGGAAATCCTAAACTGCCAAGCCCCAGGATCGCGCAGGCGATGACTCCGAAGCCGCCCTACCTGCCGCCGGTCGTCCACGAGTGGGACCCTGAAGAGCTCTTCTATATCGTCAAGCATGGCGTAAAGTTCACAGGGATGCCTGCCTGGCCTGCGCAGCAGCGCGACGATGAAGTGTGGGCGGTTGTGGCCTTTCTTCAAAAGTTCTCCGAGATGGACGCAGAGCAGTACGAGCAGCTTATTAGCGGAGGGGTCGCCGAGACCGACGAGGTCGCGCCGATGCAGGGGCTGGTTGAACCGGAGAGCGCGCTGCAAGCGATCACTGAAAGCTGTGATCGCTGCCACGGTCGAGGCGGCATCGGGCGGGGATTGGGGGCTTTCCCAAAACTTGCGGGACAGCGCCCCGATTACCTGGACCTCTCGCTCCAGGCATATGCGCGAGGGGATCGCTACAGCGGCATTATGGGGCCGATTGCCGCGAGACTGACTCACGACGAGATGCGCGAGCTTGCGCGCTACTACGCGGGGCTGTCCGGGCCTTCGCCGGAGCGCGCTTCGGAAGAAGACGCGGCGGCCATAGGGCGCGGCAGGGAGATAGCCTCGCGGGGCATACCGGGTCAGCGCGTACCGGCCTGCGCAGCATGCCACGGTCCCGGCGGCGATCCCCGGAATGCGGTTTATCCTGCGCTCGCCGGTCAGTACGCCGATTATCTAGCCCTGCAACTTGAGCTCTTCAAGAATGAGAAGCGTGGCGGCACGGCCTACGCTCACATCATGCGCCGTGTAGCATCGGGGCTGACTCCGGAGCAAATGCGCGACGTGGCGCTCTATTTTGAATCGCTGGCTTCTGCCGTTGATCGTCCGGCGCGATAATCTATTCTGTCTGATGATTCCGGGCATACTGATTGCTCTATAAGAACGAAAGATAATTGAGCGATCTGCTTTGCGCAATAATCAGATCCAGTCTGTTTCGATCAGGAGGTGCAAACATGGAAAAGATGCGGGCGACGGTTTTTCATGGAGTGAACGATATACGAGTTGAGGAAGTCGAGCGGCCTCGCGCCGGGCCGGGCGAGGCCGTAATTCGCGTAACTCTTACGACCATCTGCGGCACGGACCTTCATATCGTACGCGGAGAGTACCCGGTGAAAGCCGGTCTTGTGATCGGTCACGAGCCGGTAGGCGTAATTGAGGAGATAGGGCCGGGGGTTACAGGCTACCAGATCGGAGATCGAGTGCTCGTCGGCGCGATCACTCCTTGCGGTCAGTGTCACGCATGCCTTTCGGGCCATCTTTCACAATGCGGTCACGGGCAGGGACACGAAGCTATAGGCGGCTGGCGGTTCGGCAATACTATCAACGGCGCGCAGGCGGAGTACCTGCTCGTTCCCTATGCGCAGGCGAACCTGGCGAAGATACCTGATGAGCTGACCGACGAGCAGGTGGTGCTGCTGGCCGACATTGCCTCGACCGGCTTCAGCGGGGCGGAATCGGGGGGCGTGCGGATAGGCGATTCGGTGGTCGTCTTCGCGCAAGGGCCTATTGGGCTCTGCGCGACCGCCGGGGCGAAGCTGATGGGCGCGGCGCTGGTAATGGCGGTCGATGGCGACGAAAACCGGCTGGATATGGCGCGGCGGATGGGGGCTGACGTGACTCTGGACTTTCGCGAGGTCGACGTCATCGCAGAAGTGAAGCGGCTCACGGGCGGCGGGGCCGACGTGGCGATCGAAGCGCTGGGCACGCAGCAAACCTTCGAAAGCGCGCTCCGAAGCCTCAGGCCAGCCGGGGTGCTTTCGAGCCTGGGCGTCTATTCGGGCAAGCTCCAGGTGCCCTATGACGCATTCGCCGCGGGGCTGGGCGATTATCGCATAATGACGACGCTATGTCCGGGCGGCAAAGAGCGCATGCGCAGACTGATGGAAGTCGTCCGGTATGGCCGAGTCGACCTGACGCCTCTGCTCACGCATAACTTCTCGCTCGACGAGATAGGGGAAGGCTACAGGATCTTCGGCGAGCGGTTGGACGGGGTGCTCAAGGTGGCCGTCAAGCCTTGAGCTGGTTCAGCGCGGAAAGAAGAGAGGATAGCAATGACTGTCAAACGCTTTCGGGATCGCCGAGAAGCCGGGCGGCTGCTCGCGACCTAGCTTGCGGCTTACTCGAATCGTCCGGATGTGATCGTGCTCGCCCTGCCGCGCGGCGGGGTGCCGGTCGCCTATGAAGTGGCCCGCGCGCTCGGCGTGCCGCTCGATGCCTTTCTCGCCCGAGCCGTTTTACGCCGTCGGCCTCTGGTACGAGGACTTTTCACAGACGACAGATGAAGAGGTCCGCGACCTGCTTGCGCTTTCTCGCGGGCAGGTCGCGCCCCCTGAGAGGTGAAGGCGAGCGGCGACCCGCGCAAATTACCCATCGGCCTGCCAGATCACCCCATCAAAACCTTTGCTCAAATAGGGGTGTCAATATTTTCGGATCGAAGTAAATCGGCATCGGAGGCACAGCCCTTGCTGAGCT